>NZ_JBWKZJ010000082.1:0-537 GCF_059424365.1 Brevundimonas sp. GW456-12-10-14-LB3 | reverse complement strand
GGCGATTCGATTGGAGCGCGGAACCTATTGAAACCAACCCAGGAAAGCAAGAAGTTTTTCAACCCCTCAACTCCCCCAAAACTCCCGAAACCAAAGTCCCAAAAGCCTCAAAGGCCGGCCCGTCTCCGAGCGAGGCAGCCCTATACGGGCCACCATTTTACACCGCAACCAGATTCTGAAGGTTCGATGAAAAAACTGCCCAAGTGGCGGTCAACGAACGAGGACGCCTGACGGTTCCCGCCCCCGTCCCTCCGATATGGACTGAGCCTGACGCGGCGGCGTCGTTCGGGCGAGACGTGGGCGTCCGGTTCAGGCGGCGCGTTCGACAGGGGCGAAGGCGGCGAGGTCGGCCGCATCGCCGGTGGTGGACAGGAGGCGAGGCAGGTCGATCAGGACGACGAAGCCGTCGTCGCGCCGCACCACGCCGGAGATATAGTCCGAGCGCCATTTGATCCCGATATCGGGCGAGGGCTCGATCTGGTCGGCGGCGAAGCTGGTCACCTCGAACACCCGGTCGGCGACCAGACCCAGGCTCAG
>NZ_JBWKZJ010000081.1:0-739 GCF_059424365.1 Brevundimonas sp. GW456-12-10-14-LB3 | reverse complement strand
GCGTCTCGCCGAACAGTTGCAGCACCAGGGCGGTCCAGGACGGCGCGGAGGTGTCGGCCATCATCCACAGCTTCTCCACCTCGGCGAACTTGGGGTCGGCCTTGACCGCCGGGTCCGTCTTGGCCTTCGCCATGAAGTCCTGGACCTTGGACAGGGCCTCCATATTCTTCTTCCAGCTGTCGAGGTCGGCGTACTGCCGAGAGCCGTCATGATTGACAGGGCTCAAGACCCAATCAAATAGAAGTTGCTGATCTTCAGGAGAGTAGGATTCGATATACTTCAACTCATCAGCACCATGCAGATCCAAGGCGATCATCTCATTTCTCGCCCCGTCTATTTTCTTCTTGAACTCGCTATTCATCATGGTCGCAAAGATCGGATTCGTATCCGCGCCGGAAGACCCCATGAACTCTCCGTCCAAGAACATTCGGTGCGTTTCCTTATAGGCCGCGCTCTTCGCCTTATCGCTTGTGGCGCCGCTCTCGTCCGCGACGATCGCCGCCAGAGTGCGCAGCTTTTCCAGGTTCTGCGCCAAATTCGGAGCGGCCTTGATCGCAGGCCAGGCGCCGGCGGCGGGGGTCGAGGCGGTATTGAGGGCGTCTGTCATCGGAGCGGCTCTTGATGTCGGAGGAAGGGATCAGACGCGCTTTGACGCCACTGCTCCGGGCTCATAGGGGGCGGGCTGGGCGTTGGGCTTGACGTCGCCGACGACGGTCCTGGCCTTGTCCGACAGGTCCAG
>NZ_JBWKZJ010000080.1:0-1240 GCF_059424365.1 Brevundimonas sp. GW456-12-10-14-LB3 | reverse complement strand
CTCCACCCCCGCGCAAGGGCGCGGCGGTCCCCCTCCCCCAGAGGGGGAGGAATGAGGGGGAATGGCGTCTCTCAGCGGTCCCAATCCCCGACCGCCGCCTGCCACAGGGTCATGGCGGCGATGGCGGCGGTGTCGGCCCGCAGGATGCGGGGGCCGAGCGAAACGGCGGTGGTGAAGGGCAGGGCGCGGAGCCGTTCGCCCTCCTCGGGCGAAAAGCCGCCTTCGGGGCCGATCAGTATGGCCCATTTGGCGGCCGGAGGAGACGCCTGGGTCAGCGCTCGGATCGCCGGCGCCCCGCCGGTCTCGTCGCAGAACATCAGCCGCCGCCCGGCCTCCCAATCGGTCAAGACGGCGTCCAGCTTGATCGGATCGTCGATGCGGGGGACGTCCAGGCGGCCGGTCTGTTCGGCGGCCTCCTCGGCGATGGCGTCCAGCCGGTCCAGGCGGATGCGGTCCGCATTGGTGCGTTTCGTCAGCACCAGCCGCACCCGGCGGGCGCCCAGTTCAGCGGCCTTTTCGACGATGGTCTCGACCCGGGCCTTCCTCACCACGGCGACGATCAGCTCCAGATCCGGGCCGAGCGTCTGGGGTCGGGTCTGGGCCTCGGCGCGCAGGATGACGCCCTTCTTCAGCACCTCGGCGATCGAGGCGCGCCATTCGCCGTCGCGGCCGTTGAAGACCAGCAGTTCGTCGCCCGCCTTCAGCCGCATCACCTGGGTCAGATAGCGCGACTGGTCCAGGGTCGGGGCGACGGCGGCGCCGGGCGACAGGTCGCCGGTCACATAAAGACGTATCATGGGTCAGGTCTCGATCGCCGCAGGGGCTCAGCTGCTCATCATGTCCTGGGCGAACTCCAGGTCCATCTTCTTCATACGCTTGATCTCGTCGCGCAAGCGAGCCGCCTCTTCGTGCATGGACTCGGTCAGGTTCTAGGCCCTCTTCTTGGTCACGGTGGCGACCGGGGCGCGGCGGCCGGCGCGGCTTGCCGGATGACGAAAGATCAGGGGATAGCTTGGCCGCCGAGATGAAGACCCCCCGCGCCCAACTGAACCGCGTCCTCGACCCGGAGGCGTCCTTCCTTCTCCTCTTGCGGGAGAAGGTGGCCCGCAGGGCCGGATGAGGGGTCGGTTCGGCGTGGACCGTCAGGGCTGGTGCAACCCCTCATCCGACCTCCCCTCTGGACAAGCCCGAGGGTCGCCCATCTTCTCCCGCAAGGGAAGAAGGAGTCCCGCCTCCACCC
>NZ_JBWKZJ010000079.1:0-1656 GCF_059424365.1 Brevundimonas sp. GW456-12-10-14-LB3 | reverse complement strand
GGGCGGGCCTGAGGATCAGCTGCTGGAGGCGGGACAGGAGGAGGTCTTCGCCCGCGAAGAGGTCGAGACGGGGCGGATCGAACACCACTCCGACACCCAGACCTTGCCAGACGCCGAGGAGATCGAACCCTCCTCTCCGAACGCCGGAAGCGGCGCGGCAGGCGCGGCCTGACCATGGCCGAGGGTCTGCGCGACGCCGTGCCGGAGAATGCGGTGCACCTGTGCATCGACATGCAGCGGATGTTTGTCGAGGAGACGGCGTGGCGACTGGACTGGGCCGAGCGGGTCATGCCCCAGATCGTGCGCCTGTGCGAACGCCGGCCCGAACGGACCGCCTTCACCCGCTTCATCCCCGCCGCCCGACCGGGAGAAGGTCGCGGCGCCTGGCGCCGCTACTGGGAGCGCTGGGCCTCCATGACCCTGGAGCGAATCGACCCCGGCCTGGTCGATCTGGCCCTGCCGCTTCAGCGGTTCGTCCCGCCCGGCCGGCTGATCGACAAACACGTCTATTCGCCCTGGGTGGGCTCGGACCTGGACGCGGTCCTGAGCCGCAGCGGGGTGGATACGCTGATCGTCACCGGGGGCGAGACCGACGTCTGCGTTCTGGCGACCGTGCTGGCGGCCGTCGATCTGGGCTATCGGGTGGTGATCGCCCAGGATGCGGTCTGCAGCTCGGCCGACGGCCCCCATGACGATCTCCTGCGCCTCTATCACGACCGCTTCTCGCAGCAGATCGAGACGGCGACGGTCGACGAAATCCTGGACGGCTGGCGCTGACAGGCGGACCGGTCATGGGCCGGTCCGCCGTCTGCCTCAGGCTATGCCCGCCCCGCCGGTGACGCCATAGACCTCGCCGGTGACGTAGCTGGCCTCCTGGGACGCCAGAAGCACATAGACGGGCGCGATCTCGACCGGCTGGCCGGGCCGGCCGTAGGCGCTCTGTTCGCCGAAATGGACCACCTTCTCCATCGGCTGGCCGCCCGAGGGCTGAAGCACGGTCCAGAAGGGGCCGGGCGCCACGGCGTTGACGCGAATTCCCTTCTCCAGCAGCTGTTTGGACAGGGCCTTGGTGTAGGCGACGATCCCCGCCTTGGTGGTTGCATAGTCCAGCAGAATGGCCGAGGGCTCATAGGCCTGGATCGAGGCGGTGGTGATCACCGCCGCCCCGGCCGGCAGGTGGGGGACCGCCGCCTGGACGATCCAGTGCAGGGCGTAGAGATTGGTCTTCATCGTCCGGTCGAAATCCTCGGTCGAGACCTCGCCGACGCTCTCGCGGTACTGCTGGCGACCGGCGTTGACCACCAGAATGTCCAGCCCGCCCAGACCCTCGACCGCCTTGGACACCAGGTCGCGGCACCAGGCCTCGTCGGTCACGTCGCCGGGCAGGCGGACGGCCTTGCGCCCTTCGGCCTCGATCAGCTGCGCCACCTCGGCGGCGTCCTTCTCTTCGGACGGCAGATAGGACAGGGCGACGTCCGCCCCTTCGCGGGCGTAGGCGATGGCGGCGGCCCGGCCGATGCCGGAATCGCCCCCGGTGATCAGGGCCTTGCGCCCAGCCAAGCGGCCCGAGCCCTTGTAGCTGGTCTCCCCATGGTCCGGTTTCGGGTCCATCTCCACCGCCAGGCCCGGCGCCGGCTGGGGCTGCTCGGGGAAGGG
>NZ_JBWKZJ010000078.1:0-2314 GCF_059424365.1 Brevundimonas sp. GW456-12-10-14-LB3 | reverse complement strand
CCCCCCCCCCCCCCCCCCCCCCCCCCCCCCCCCCCCCCCCCCCCCCCCCCCCCCCCCCCCCGGCCCGCGCGCCGGCGCCTCACGTTCCACACCTCGAGCGTCCTCGCCCCCTCCACCACGCTACGCGCGGTCCCCCTCCCCCAACGGGGGAGGATCAAATGACCGAGGTCGCCGTCATCGCCTACGGCGCCGGCAACGTCGCCTCGGTCCAGTTCGCCCTGGAACGTCTCGGCGCCACTGTGCGCCTGACCGACGATCCCGCCGTGATCACAGACGCCGAACGGGTCATCCTGCCCGGCGTCGGGGCGGCCGGCTACGCCATGAGCCGCCTGTCCGAACTGGGCCTGGTCGAACCGATCCGCGCCTTCCCCCGTCCCCTGCTGGGCGTCTGCCTGGGCCAGCAACTTCTGTTCGAAACCAGCCAGGAGGGCGAAGGCGTCGATCTGCTGG
The DNA here is from genome assembly GCF_059424365.1 of Brevundimonas sp. GW456-12-10-14-LB3. Classification (NCBI taxonomy): domain Bacteria; kingdom Pseudomonadati; phylum Pseudomonadota; class Alphaproteobacteria; order Caulobacterales; family Caulobacteraceae; genus Brevundimonas; species Brevundimonas sp. GW456-12-10-14-LB3. Next base: position 1,864 of record NZ_JBWKZJ010000078.1, on the reverse strand, counting down.
GCTTCATCCCCGGCGCCGTGTCCCGGCTGGAGCCGGCCGGCGGCCTGCCCGTGCCGCATATGGGCTGGAGCCGGCTGACGCGCGACCGTGAGGATCCGCTGCTGGAGGGGGTCGCCGACGGCGCCTACGCCTATTTCGTCCACGGCTATGTCTGTCCCGACGGCCCCGCCACCCTGGCCCGCGCCGACTACGGCGGCCCCGTGCCCGCCATAGTCCGCACCGCCAACCGCTGGGGCTGCCAGTTCCACCCCGAACGCTCGGCCGAGGCCGGGGCGACGATTCTCAGGAACTTCCTGAGCCTGCCCGAGAATCCATCATGCTGATCTACCCCGCCATCGACCTGAAGGACGGCGTCTGCGTGCGCCTGATGCACGGCAAGTTCGACCAGGTGACGCAGTATGACGAACAGCCCGCCGCCCGCCTCAGCGCCTTCGCGGCCGAGGGCGCCGAGTGGATTCACATCGTCGATCTGGACGGGGCCGAGGCGGGCGAGGCGCGCCAGCACGCCCTGATCGGCGAACTGGCCCAGGCCCTCGAGATCAAGATCCAGTCCGGCGGCGGCGTCCGCAGCGCCAATGATGTGGCCAAGCTGCTGGAGGCCGGGGTCTCCCGCGTCGTCGTCGGCTCCCTGGCGGTGACCCAGCCCAATGACGTCGCCGCCTGGCTCAAGGGTTTCGGCCCCGAACGCATCACCCTGGCCCTGGACGTCAAGATCGAGGACGGCGTGCCCGTCCCCGCCCTGAAGGGCTGGACCCAGTCTTCCGAAACGACCCTGTGGGAGGCGCTGGATCGCTATCCCAAGGGCACGGCCAAACACCTGCTGGTCACAGACGTCGGCCGCGACGGGGCCCTGACCGGCCCCAATCTGGAGCTGCTGGCCGAAATCCGCCGCCGTCGCCCCGATGTCGTCCTTCAGGCGTCCGGCGGCATCTCGTCTCTGGACGATCTCGTCGCGGTCAAGGCCCTGGGCTGCAACGGCGCCATCGTCGGCCGCGCCCTGTACGAGAACCGCTTCACCCTGCCGCAAGCCATAGCGGCGGCCACGGCATGACCGCGCGCCGTATCGTCCCCTGTCTGGACGTCAAGGACGGCCGGGTGGTCAAGGGCGTCAAGTTCGTCGGCCACACCGACATGGGCGACGCCGCTGAACTGGCCGCCCGCTACCGCGACGCCGGCGCCGACGAACTGGTCTTCTACGACATCACCGCCAGCCCCGAGGGCCGGACCCTGGACTACGGCTGGATCAAGGACATCGCCCGGCTGCTGGACATCCCCTTCTGCGTCGCCGGCGGCATCCGCAGCGTCGATCAAGCGGCCCGCTGCCTTGATCACGGGGCGGACAAGGTGTCGATCAACTCCCCCGCCCTGGAGCGTCCCGAACTGATCGCCGAAATGGCCGAGCGGCTGGGCGGGCAATGCGTCGTCGTCGGCGTCGACAGCCGGTTCGAGGACGGCGACTGGGTGGTCCACAAATACACCGGCGATCCCGACGCCCGCCGCCGCGCCGGCAAACGCACCCTGGACTGGCTGGACGAGGCCCAGAGCCTGGGCGCCGGCGAGATCGTTCTGAACTGCATCGACCAGGACGGAGTTCGACGCGGTTATGACGTCGAACAGCTGTCCGCCGCCCGCGCGCGCCTGACCATCCCCCTGATCGCCTCGGGCGGCGCCGGCGCGCCCGAACATTTCCGCGACGTCTTCAATCAGGCCGACGTCTCCGGCGCCCTGGCCGCCAGCGTCTTCCACACCGGCGCCATCGCCATCCCGGACCTGAAGGCCTATCTGGCGGGCGAAGGCCTGGAGATGAGATTGTGACCCGATCCCCGCAATCCTCCCCCCTTGGGGGAGGGGGACCGCGAAGCGG
>NZ_JBWKZJ010000077.1:0-2986 GCF_059424365.1 Brevundimonas sp. GW456-12-10-14-LB3 | reverse complement strand
CCCCCAAGACGCCCCGGTCCAGGCCGCCGCCGAGCCGGCTCAGGCTCCGGTTTCGGCGGCCAAGCCCGCCGCCGTCGCCCCTGCTGCGCCCGCCGCCGAACCGGCTGAAGCAGGCGGCGCCAAGGCCGCCAAGGCCGCCGAGAGCGTGCGCGTCCCGGCCGACCGCCTGGATGAGCTGATGGACCGGGTCGGCGAACTGGTCATCGCCCAGTCCCGCCTGAGCCAGATCGCCGCCGGCGGGACCGACGTGGCCCTGCGCGCCGTGTCGGAAGAAATCGAGCGCCTGTCCGGCGAACTGCGCGACACCATGATGGTGCTGCGGATGGTGCCCGTCTCGACCCTGTTCGGCCGTTTCCGCCGCCTGGTCCACGACCTGGCGCGCGAGACGGGCAAGGCGATCGAACTGTCGACCGACGGCGAGAGCACCGAGATCGACAAGACCGTCATCGAGCGTCTGGCCGACCCCCTGGTCCACCTGATCCGCAACGCCGCCGACCACGGTCTGGAAACGGCCGAGGACCGGGCCGCCGCCGGCAAGCCGGCTACCGGCCGCATCCGCCTGTCGGCCCATCAGTCGGGCGGCGAAGTGGTCATCACCATTCGCGACGACGGCCGCGGCATCGACCGCGACCGGGTGCGGGCCAAGGCGGAGGCCCAAGGGCTGATCGAGCCCGGCGCCGCCGTCAGCGACCATGATCTGCTGCAGATGATCTTCCACCCCGGCTTTTCGACGGCGGCGGCGGTCACCAACCTGTCGGGCCGCGGCGTCGGCATGGATGTGGTCAAACGCACCATTGAGGGCCTGCGCGGCTCCATCGACATCGCCAGCCGGCCCGGAGAGGGGTCGGAGGTGTCGCTGCGCATCCCCCTGACCCTGGCCATCATCGACGGCCTTCTGGTTCGCGTCGGCCACGGCCGCTACGTCATTCCGCTGGACGCGGTCGAGGAGTGTCTGGAGCTGTCGCTGGACGAGGATCTGCGTTCGCGCGGCCGCAGCTTCATCTCCCTGCGCAACAGCCTGGTGCCCTTCCTGCGCCTGCGCGAGATGTTCGACACCGGCACCCCGCCCGAACTGCATCAGAAGGTGGTGGTCGTCTCGACCGGCGCCGAGCGGATCGGCCTGGTCGTCGATCAGATCATCGGCGACCACCAGACGGTGATCAAGTCGATGTCCAAGCTTCATTCCGGCCTGCCGACCTTCTCGGGGGCCACCATCCTGGGCGACGGCGGCGTCGCCCTGATCCTGGACGTGGGCCACCTGGTCGCCAAGGGCCAGCAGCAGGAGGCGCAGATGCGTGAGGCGGTATGAGCGAGACGGCTGAAACCACCGGCTGGACCGGCGCGGAGCAGATGGAGGTCCTGACCTTCGAGCTGAACGGCGAACTGTTCGCCCTGGAGGCCGTCGCGGTGCAGGAGATCATGGACCTGGCGCCCGAGACGGTGGTGCCGGGGGCCGGCGCCTTCGCCGGCGCCGTGATCAACTTCCGCGGCAAGGTCATTCCCTTGTCGGATCTGCGCGTCGCCTTCGCCATGGAGCGGGGCGAGCCCACCATCGACAGCCGTATCGTCGTCATCGAGATCGATCTGGACGGAGAGCCGACCCTGGTCGGCCTGCGCACCGACAAGGTCCATGAGGTCACTACCCTGGCCCGCGCCGACGCCGAGGCCCCGCCCAGCGTCGGCATGCGCTGGCGGCCCGAGTTCATCCAATGCCTGGTCAAGCGCGACGGCGAATTCATCGTCGTTCCCGCCCTCCAGACCCTCTTCAACCAACAGCACGACGCTCGCCAGTCGACCGCGTCCGCCACCCGTCATTGACCGGTCCAGAAAGGACTCCCGCCATGCGCTTCACCATCAAGGCCAAACTGGCCGCCGGCTTCGGACTGATGATCGCCCTGCTTATCGGCGTGGCCGTTCTGGGGATGCACAGCCTGGGGCGGCTCGATGAGACGATGCATGAGGTGATCTCGGGTCCGGCCAAACGGCTGGAGACGTCGCAGTCGGCCAATATCCGTCTGCTGGAATCGATCCGGGCCGAAAAGAACCTGATCCTTTCCACAACCACGGAAGAGATGCGCCGGCATGTCGAGGCGGGCGATGCGGCGCGCAAGTCGATGGCCGAGCTTCTCGCCGTCGGCGAGGAAAAGGCGGCTGAGGCCAACAAGCCCGATTGGCAGAGGCTGAAAACTCTTTTGGCGCAAATGGGCGCTATGGAAGGCCGCATGGCCGATCTGGTCCGCGCCGGCCAGAACAGCCAGGCCGTGGCCCTGTCCAATGGTGAAGGCCGCGAGATCGCGGTCGAGATGAGCGAAATTTTCGACAAGATCGTCACGCGCAATGAGGCCGCCATGGTCAAGGCGGACGAGGACGCCAAGGCGCAATACGCCGAAACCCGCAACCTGGTCATCGGTCTGACGATCGCGGCCCTGGCCATGGCCGTCGCCTTCGCCCTGTGGATCGCCCTGGGCGTCAGCGCCGGCCTCAGCCGTCTGATGACGGTCGCCGACGCCGTCGCCATCGGCGATCTGGATCAGCGGATCGAAATTAAGTCGAACGATGAGATCAAGGATCTGGTCGAGGTGTTCAACACCATGACCGACAATCTGCGGGCCACGGCCGCCATGGCCGACCAGATCGCCATGGGCGACCTGAGCGTCGAGCCCAAGCCCCTGTCGGACAAGGACACCCTGGGTCTGTCGCTGCAAGGCATGACCCGGAACCTGCGCGCCACCGCCGCCATGGCCGATCAGATCGCCGTGGGCGACCTGAGCGTCGAGCCCAAGCCCCTGTCGGACAAGGACATCCTGGGCCAGGCCCTGCAACGGATGACGCTCAACCTGCGCACGACGGCGGCCATCGCCGACGAGATCGCCCAGGGCGATCTGACGGTCCAGCCCAAGCCCTTGTCGGACAAGGACACCCTGGGCCTGTCGCTGCAGTCGATGGTGGAGCGTCTGCGCGGCGTGGTCGCCGACGCCCTGTCGGC
>NZ_JBWKZJ010000076.1:0-3010 GCF_059424365.1 Brevundimonas sp. GW456-12-10-14-LB3 | reverse complement strand
CCGCGTCTGACACCCCCCTCTCACCGGCCGCCTGACATGACCAAGACCCCCACGACCGGCCAAAAGATCGAACAGGCGTTCGAAAAGGCGCTGGACCCCTTTGCTGCAGCCCTGAAGCGCGCCACCCGTCCGGCCGAGGCCGCCGCCGCGCCCGTCGCCCCAGCCGCCGGAAAGCCCGGCCTGGCCGTCTCGCCCCTGGCTGTGCCCTTCCCGACCATTCCCCCCATCGGCGGGGTCGAGATCGCCACGGCCCGCGCCGGCTTCTACAAGCATGAGCGCGACGACCTGGTCGTTTTCCGCTTCGCGCGCGGCACCAGCTGCGCCGGGGTCTTCACCCGCCACAAGATCGGCTCGGCGCCGGTCGACTGGTGCAAGAAGCATCTGGGCGGGGCCGAGGGCGGCAAGGACGTGCGCGCCCTGGTGGTCAACGCCGGCTGCGCCAACGCCTTCACCGGGAAGGCCGGCGCCGACGCCGCGCGGCGGGCGGCCTCTGAGGTGGCCAAACGGTTCGGATGCCGCCAGCGGGACGTCATGATGGCCTCGACGGGCGTGATCGGCGTGGTGCTGGACGAAAAGAAGATCATCGCCAAACTGCCGGACATCGAGGCCGGTCTGGACGCCGACATCCATCCGTCCGAACAGTGGGCCAAGGCGGGGCGGGGGATCATGACCACCGACACCTTCCCCAAGGGCTCCTACGCCGAGGCCGAGATCGAGGGGTATAAGGTCCGGATCGCCGGGATCGCCAAGGGGTCGGGCATGATCGCCCCGGACATGGCGACCATGCTGGCCTTCATCGTCACCGACGCCGACATCCATCCGAACGTGCTGAAGGCCCTCCTGGGCCTGCACGTCCGCACCACCTTCAACTCGGTGACGGTGGACGGCGACACCTCGACCAATGACACGGCCCTGCTGTTCGCCACCGGAACCTCGGGCGCGCCGCGGATCGGGCGGGTCGGGGACCGGCGTCTGAAAAGCTTCTCGGCCGCCCTGGACAAGGTGATGCTGGACCTGGCGCACCAGCTGGTCCGCGACGGCGAAGGCGCGACCAAGTTCGTCAAGGTGACGGTGGACGGCGCCGCCAGCCCGGCCTCAGCCAGAAAACTGGCCAAGTCGATCGCCGACAGCCCCCTGGTCAAGACCGCCATCGCCGGCCAGGACGCCAACTGGGGCCGGGTGGTCATGGCCGTGGGCAAGACCGAGGAGCCGGTCGATCGCGACCGTCTGGCGATCAGGTTCGGCCCGCACCAGGCCGCCGTCGACGGCGCCCCGTCCCCGACCTACGACGAAGCCAAGATGACCGCCTATATGAAGAAGCCCGAAATCGACATCACCGTCGACGTCGGCGCGGGCCGGGCCTCGGCCACGGTTTGGACCTGCGATCTGACCAAGGGCTATATCGAGATCAACGGCGATTATCGGTCGTGACCGAGTCGCCGCTCCCCACCGTCCTCGTCGTCGCCGTCGCCCTGATCGACGTCGACGGACGGGTGCTGATCGCCAAACGACCCGAGGGGAAGACGCTGGCCGGCCTGTGGGAGTTTCCCGGCGGCAAGGTCGAGCCCGGCGAACGGCTCGAGGCGGCCCTGATCCGCGAACTGCGCGAGGAACTGGCCATAGAGGTCAGCGAATCCTGCCTGGCGCCCTTCGTCTTCGCCAGCCACGCTTATGATTCCTTTCACCTGTTGATGCCATTGTATCTGTGTCGCCGGTGGGACGGCGTGGTCGCCGCGCGCGAACACGCCGCCCTGGCCTGGGTCAGACCGAACCAGCTTTCGGACTATCCCATGCCGCCGGCGGACGAACCTCTGGTCGCCTGGCTGCGCGATCTGCTGTGACCACCGCCCAAGGAGCGGACATGAACGGATTCATCAGCCGCTTCCTGAACGACGACTGCGGCGCGACCGCCATTGAATACGGTCTCATCTGCGGCTTGATCTTCGTCGCCATCCTGGGCGGTCTGAACGCCCTGGGGGGGTCCAACGGCGCCCTCTACAAAGACGTCATGCAGAAGATCGCGGACACCCTGGGACGCTGACGCGCTCCCGCAGCAGCGCGATCAAGCCTGATCGCCCTCCTCCCCCGTCAACTCCTTCACCCCCAGGGCGTCGGCCAGCCGGACCTTGGCCGAGCCGCGCGGCAGCGGCTTCTGCTGGCTCTCGTGCGGCTTCCAACCGGCCAGATGAATGATTTCGAAGGTGGCGGAGATCCGCCCGTCCGCGTCGCCGTGGCGCTCGGCGTAAAGACGGGCCGCGCGGCTCAGGATCGCGCGGTTCAGGGGGCGGATCGGCCCGTGCAGCACATTGGTCTCGCCCATGGCGCGCAGATCGCGGACCAGGGCGAACATGTCCGGATAGCGGACGACGAAACGATCCACGTCCGAGACCGGCAGGGCGAAGCCGGCGCGCTGGAGAAGGGCGGCCCCGTCATAGCCGTCGGCGAAGGGCGAGACACGCGCCTGGGCCCCGCCGCGTTCGGCCAGCTCGGCCTCGGTCAGGACGGCCCGAAGCTCCTTCAGGGTGCCCGCGCCGAACAGGGTTCCAAGGAACAGGCCGTCCGGCTTCAAGGCGCGTCGAATCTGGGCCAATGCGCCGGGCAGGTCGTTGGCCCAGTGGAGATTGAGCAGGGAGACGATCAGATCCGTCGTCCCGTCTTCCAGCGGCAGGGCGTCGCGACCGGGCGCGGCCCGCTCGGCCCGCGAGGTCGGAGCGACGATCCGCCCGACCCGACCCGCCGCTTCGCTGGACGCCAGGGCTCGGGCGAAGGGGCCCGGATGGGCGGACAGATCGACCGCGACGGGAAAGTCGCGCAATATCGCCTCCAGACTGCCGACCGCGTTTTCGGCGGCACGGACGTGCAGAAAGTCGGCCTGCGTCAGCCGCCTTTCGGACCGCGCCAGTCGCGCCTCTCGACGCCCGGCGTCAAAGATGCGCGGGGGGGCGGTCGTCGGCGGCACGGCGTCGGGGCCGGAGGAGGGGGAAAGGCTCATGGACCTTCAGGATGGGGG
>NZ_JBWKZJ010000075.1:0-3228 GCF_059424365.1 Brevundimonas sp. GW456-12-10-14-LB3 | reverse complement strand
GGGGCCTCGGGGATGGCGGCGCCGGGCGTCACACTGGGGCGCGGGGCGTCGATCCGGTGGTCCTGCCAGCCCAGATCGGCCGAAAAGCGCGCCCGCTCGCCCCGCCGGTCCAGGTTCAGGCCCACCACGCGCAGGGTGTTGGTCTGGTCCTCGACCGAGGCTTCGCCGCCCCGGCCGGCGACGTTCAGGCGCGCGCCCCATTCATCCTGATCGCCGAACCGGCGCGCCAGATCGGCCGCGGCGTAGATTTCATCGGCGCCGGACACGCCCGCCGTCAGACGGGTCAGCGGTCCATTGGCCCGCTTGGGCGTCAGGTTGAAGGCGCCGCCCACCCCGGTTCCGCCCGGCGCCGCCCCGTTCAGAAAGGCGCTGGCCCCGCGAAAGACCTCGACCCGCTCGATCAGCTCGGCCGCCACGAACTGGCGCGGCAGAACGCCGTACAGGCCGTTGTAGCTCATATCGTCCGAATAGACCGGGAAGCCCCGGATCACATACAGTTCCTGGAAGTTGCCGAAGCCCTTGGTCACCCGCACCGTCGGATCGTTCTGCAACACGTCGCCGATCCCGCGCGCCTGCTGATCCCGCGCCAGTTTTTCGGTGTAGCTGGTGGTGGAGAAGGGCGTGTCCATCATGTCCAGATTGCCCAACAGGCCGACCCGACCGCCCCGCGCCACCTGGCCGCCCGCCGCCGGCGCCGTCAGATTCACCTGCGACCCCGTCACCACGACCTCGCCCAGCTCGGTCGGCGCGGCCGGCCCCTGCTGCGCCAAGGCGGGGGCGGCGAGGCTCAGGGCCAGGAGGCTGACGGCGCAGGCGAGACGGATCGGGCGGGCCATGATCTGCAACATATTCTCAAGAACAGAAAGGCGGGCTCCATACGCGCTTCTGCAACTGGTTTGCAATGGCAAGGCGGTGTTCGGCGCCCGGCCATCTTGCCGCACCGGCTCAGGGGACTAGGGTCGAGAGCCGCCACCCTTCTGAACGCCCCCCCTCTTCAAAGGAGACGCTATGCTCAGCCTCGCCCTCGCCCTGCTCGCCGGTCCCGTCTCCAGCGAGGTGACCCTGCCCGCACAGCCCGCGCCCCTGCACGGAACCCTGTTGGCGCCCGACAGCCCCGCCGCCGTCGCCGTGATCCTGCCGGGCTCAGGACCGACGGACCGCGACGGCAACAGCCCCATGGGCGTTTCCGCCTCCACCTATCGCCTGCTGGCCGAGGGGCTGGCGGCGCAGGGGATCGCCACGGTTCGGATCGACAAGCGCGGCATAGCCGCCAGCGCTGCGGCCGGTCCGGCCGAGGCCGATCTGCGCTTTGACGCCTATGCGGCCGACGCCCGCGCCTGGGCCGCCGAGGCCGCCCGTCGCGCCGACAAGCCCTGCGCCTGGCTGATCGGCCACAGCGAGGGCGCCCTGGTCGCCTTGAAGGCCGTCGAGGGTGGAGACGATAAGGTCTGCGGCCTGGTCCTGCTGTGCGGCGCCGGCCGCCCCGCGGGCGTGGTCCTGCGCGAACAGCTGGAAAAGGGCCTGCCCGAGCCGCTGAAGGCCCCGGCCTTCGCCGCCCTGGCCGAGCTTGAGGCCGGCCGCACCGTCGCCGATCCGCCCCCGGCCCTGGCGGCCCTGTTCCGTCCCTCGGTCCAGCCCTATCTGATCTCCTGGCTGCCGCTGGACCCCGCCGCCCTGCTCGCCGCCTATGACGGCCCGGTCTTCATCGGCCAGGGGACGACCGACCTCCAGGTCGGGATCGGCGACGCCCAGGCCCTGGCCGCCGCCGACCCCAGGGCGACGCTGAAACTGTGGGACGGCGTCAACCACATCCTGAAAACCGCCCCCGCCGCCCGCTCCGCCAACCTGGCCACCTACGCCGACCCGGCGTTGCCGCTCGCGCCGGGCGTGGCGGAGGACGTGGGGGCGTTCATTCGGGCGAACGATGAACACTGAGTTCAACTTGGGAAGCGGACATACTCAGCGTCGCTCATGGGTGGAAAGCGGGCCTCATCGGTGTCAACGTTTCGAGATGCGGCAAGCCCTGTTCATCGTCTCCCTGACTCTGCTGGCGAGTTGTTCGGAACCATCACCTGATCCTGACTTCGCCTCCCCGAGCGCCAGGAACGCCGTTTCATTCGATGTGGCTTACCAAGTCACTGAGGGCGTCTTCCAGGGCATGTATCTCTTTGTTGATCCGAGGTCGGGTGAAACATGGCCTGAATACAGAGACGAACGGGAAGCCGTCGCAAAGGGCGGGTTCGGCGATCCTCTGACGCCATGCAGCCGAGGATCAATCCGTTGCTACCAGACGCGGGGTGGACAACCGCTCCTGTCGTCGCTTCCACCGCCTGATTTTCTGAACGGTGAGTTTCGCTACGCCACACGCCCTCGGACCTACTGGTCATGGCCGTGCACCGAAATCAGCGCCACTTCAAAGCGCGGCGCTACGACAAGCGTGGTCTGCCCGGTCGTAGGCTTGGTGGAGTTTTCCGTCGCCGCAACAAACGACTCTCGTCAGGTTCAGCGTTTCCAACTGAGGAGCTTTAACGGCCTCTTCGCCCAACGCTGAGTGTCCGCAATCGATCGGGATCGGACTATCGGGCAAGGGCGCTCAGCGAACCTGATCAAGTGCGATCTTGATCCGGCCCAAGGTCTGCTCCGCAGTCGCCCTATCCAAGCCCATACGAGTCTCGAACTCCCATTCAGGGATTGCGTCGGGGCCGTGACAGACCTCGTTAAGCGCATTGTTGATCGCCACTAGATCATCGGCGGTCATTTCGACAGTCAGCCGGTTGTGGGAACTCATGATCGCTACCCCTTGCAGACCGAGCAGCGTGCCTTCCGCGTTGGATGTCCGCAACGGGTCGAAAGCGCACGGTGGATCAACGCAAGCGACGAACCAGCTTGTGCCCCAGATAGAAAACACCCGACCCGCCAGCGAAGACAGCCGTTCCCAAGAGAAACCACAGTGGGTTTCCGTCGCTCTGAACGCCAGGGAGGAAGCTTGCGACAAAGCCGGCGAAAGAAATTGCGGCGCCTATGCCGCCGAGAGCGCAACCCCACTTCAGCATGGTTCCCGAGCCCTGCATGGGGCGGAGGCGCGTTGCTAGCTTCGACGTTGGGACTTCGTAATCCGGTGCTGACATGGTGGCTCCTCTCTCGAGAGCGTGGCATTTCCCCAGATGGTCCGCAATGGATCGAAAGCGCCCATCCAGCCTACGCCCCAAAAGAAACGCCCCCTACCCC
>NZ_JBWKZJ010000074.1:0-3434 GCF_059424365.1 Brevundimonas sp. GW456-12-10-14-LB3 | reverse complement strand
GCGCCCAGGCGAAGGCGCGACGGGTTGGGCGGGCGGCGCTTCCACCACATGACCAATCCGCTGATCGCCAGCAGCCAGACGCCGATACAGCCCAGCAGCATGATGATCCGGTTCACCTGTCCAAACTGGGTGCCTTGGTGGGTATAGACGCCCCACTCGATGGCCTTGGCGCCGACGCCGAACCGGTCGTAGCCGAGGTCGGCCAGCACACGGCCCGAGGCGGCGTCGATGTACAGGGACCGGCTGTCCTGGACCCGGCGGGCCTGGGTCGTGATCGTATAGGCCGTGCCGCCGGCGGCGGGGATGTTGACGGCGTAGGGCCGGGCCAGACCGGCGTCGTCGGCGGCCTTCAGCACCCGGTCCAGTGCGCCGTGGCCCGCGTGGTCGTGGGTCATGACCATTCCGTCAATGGCCCAACCGGCGCCGATGGGTTGGTCATGGTGTTCGGCGCGCTGCCAGGCTCCCGCGACGGGGGCGGGCGGGCGGCCCAGACCGCTGGACTTGACGGCGTCCATCACCGTGTCGCCCCAGAAGGCCGACCAGGGCATGCCGGTGACCGCCAGGAACAGCACCACACCGCCGACGTAAAAGCCCGTCAGGGCGTGCAGGTCGCGCCAGAAGGGGCGGTGTCGGGCGTCGGTCGTCCGGAGCGAGACGGTCGCTACGGAACGTCCACGCGGCCACCACAGATAGAGGCCGGTGGCGAACAGGATGATGGTCCAGCCCGCCACGATCTCGACCAGGATGTTGAACGGCCGCCCCAGCAGGGTCAGGCTGTGGGTCTTCTTGACCAGTTCCATGAAGCCGCCGGCGGGAATGACGCCGGTGGCGCGGCCGGTGTGAGGATCGACGAAGACCGTCTTCTGCACCCCGTCGGGCCGATCCACGCGCAGGCGAACGGCCTGGTCCGACCGGGCGGGCATGACCAGATTGGCGACCCGACCGCCGCCGGCGGCCGGGGCCGCCGACGCCACCCAAGTGTCCGGCGCGGTCTGGGTTTGGGCCGCCGGCACGCGGATCATGTCGCGATAGAGGGCGCCGTCGATCTCGTCCTTGAACAGATACAGGCCGCCGGTCAGGGCCAGCAGCATCAGCACGGGCATGACGAAGACGCCGGCGTAGAAATGCCAGCGCCAGACGGCGCGGTAGGCGCCGGACAGATCGTCCGGCGCCTTGGTTGCGGCCTTGCCGGCCATCAGTAGCTCATCCTCACGCCGACATAGGCCGAGCGGCCCTCGCCAGGAAAGAAAACGGCGGTGGAGGCGGTCCGGGCATCCGTGACGGCGCTGAAGTTCGAGACATAGGCCTCGTCGAACAGATTACGCACGTCGGCGAAGACGGTCAGGCCGTCCCGCACGGTCCAGCCCATGTTCAGGTTCGCCACCGTATAGGCGGGCGACTTCAGGGTGTTGGCGTAGTCGACCCAGGCGTCCGCCATCGACCATTCCACGCCCGGGGCCAAGAACCAGCCCGCCGGGTGGTCATACCGCAGCTCGGCCCGATAGAGGTGCGGCGGCACGACCGGCAGGTGGGCGTCGCCGTAGACCTTGTCCCCGTCAAAGAAGAAGTCCGAGAAGGCGTAGGTCTGACGCAGCCGCCATTGCGGCGCGATCCGCCAGTCCAGCCCCGCCTCGATCCCCTGGTGAACGGTGGGCCCGGCGTTGAAGGTGGAGGCGGGAATGCCCAGCGAGGCGTTGACGACGAAGTTCAGCAGTTCGTGGTCCAGGTCGGCGCGATAGGCGGTGACGTCCCAGGTCACCGGCCCTCGGCGACCGCGCGTGCCGATCTCCCAGGTCACGGCCTCCTGCGGGACCAGGGGCTGATAACCGGCGGCGGTCGGCGACAGGGCCGAGAAGTTGGGCGGCTCGACCGAGCGGGTGACATTGGCGAAGACCTGATCGCCCTGCTCGCTTTCCCACAACAGGCCGGCGCGGGGCGCGAACCAGTCGAAGCTCTTGTCGACGGTCAGGTCGATCGTGCCGGAGACGCCGGGGACTACATAGCTCTGATAGTCCCGCTCGGCGCGGCCCCAGGTTCCCCCGGCGACCAGGGCCAGACGGTCGGTGACGAACAGCCGCCCCTCGCCGAAGACGTCCAGCCCCTTGCCGTTCTGGAAGCTGCGGGCGCGCAGGCCGTTCTGCTGTCCGGCCAGATTGCCCCATTGTTTGGCGTCCAGATCGCCCTGACGATACCAGGCGCCGTAGAAGGCGTCGGCGCGCAGGCCGAAGACCTGTCCCTGCCAGTGGAACCGTCCGAAAGCGCCGTAGTTGCGGCTTTCCTGATCGATCACCTGGAAGATGGGGTGGTCCAGATCCTTCCAGGTTCCATAGATCGCGCCCTCGAACACGGTGGACTCGTCCAGCCGCCAGCGCGTCTGCACCGTCGTGCGGACTGATTGCATATTGCGCTGGTAGTTCAGGGTGATGTTGCTCGGTGTCGCCGCCTGGGGTTTGGTCAGAGCGTCCGATAGGCTGACACTGCCGGGGATTTCCTGATGGATGTCGCCGCCCGAGACCAGCAGGCGCACCTCGCGGTCCTGACCGAAGCTGCGGCCGATATTGGCGGACAGGTGCAGGGACTTGCCCTCGCTCTGTTGACGCCAGCCGTCCACGCTCTGGCCCGTGACGGCGGCGAAGCCGTCCCAGTCGCCGCGAACGCCCGCCACCTCGGCATGGGCGCGCACCGTGCCATAGGAACCGCCGTCCAGCCGCAGGTTCAGGTTCGATGCGGCCGTGCGCCCGGTCGGGGCGACTAGATTGACCGCTCCGCCCAGCAGGGCGCCGCCGAAGCGCAGGGCGTTGCCGCCCTTGTACACCTCGGTGTAGCGGGCGATCAGCGGGTCGATCAGCTGGAAGTCGCCGAAGCCGTCGGCCTCGTTGAACGGGACCCCGTCCTGGGCCAGCAGGGTGCCGCGGTTGTGGCTGGAGTTGCCGATGCCGGAGCCCCGGATCGAAAGCCGGATGTCGCCGCCCCACTTCTTCTGGGCATAGACGCCCGGCGCGTCGCGCAGCACGTCGGCGAGGTTGGGCGCATAGCGGTCGGCGTAGGATTCGGCCGAGACGACGGCGACCGCGCCCGGCGTGCGGGCCAGACGCTCCCGCGCCTCGGCGACGACGGCGGGGTCGTCGGCGTTGCGGCGGGCGGTGACGATGACGGTGTCGAGGACGGCGGGCTCTGACGCCTGTTGCGCCAGGGCGGGGCTGGCCCATCCGGTCGTGGACAGGGCGGCGAGCAGCAGGGCGCAGGGCGCCGCAGTGGTCTTGAGAGACATGATGATCCTGAAGTCAGAACGGGAAAGGGCGCGCGGGCGCTGAGCCGGCGCGGGCTTCGTGTCTGGTTCAGGCGTAGGGTGGGGCGGTGGACGGCGGACGCGGCGGCGCGCGGGCCGGCGGCGGGGGGCTGACGCGGGCCGGCATATAGACGACGGTCTCGAC
>NZ_JBWKZJ010000073.1:0-3455 GCF_059424365.1 Brevundimonas sp. GW456-12-10-14-LB3 | reverse complement strand
GCGGCGGGGTGGTGGAGGTGAAGGTGTGAGATATCAAAGGTTGACCATCAACCGCTAATACCTCACACATTTCTACATGTGCGTGTGGCACTAGCCAGTGTCGGGAAAATCACCTTGCAGGTGGGCTGCGACGCCTAACCGCCTTTCGCAAACGATCCCCTGACTCTCCGACACTGGCGCCGCCCTACAGGAGCGTACTTGTGCGGGAATTGATCGAAGCAGCGATTGTGAAAAAGGCTCGGGCCGAACTCAGAAAGCAGCAGAGATCCGAAGCAACTCGCAAAAAATACGCAGCGAAATTTCACACTCGAACCGGAAACAAGGCTGGAACGCCCACTCTAAAAGATCCGGCTGTGTGGTCGCTTCATCCGCATTTTGATCCTCGATATTGCATCAAGCATGCTCGGTATCTGGCGAGAGTTATATGGGGCAAGCTTCAAGCTGGTACATACGAGACGGTACCTGCGGTTCGCTTCTCCATAGAGAAACCAGGAGGCGGGGCTCGGATAATAAACTGTTTTACAGTTGTAGATTCAGCAATTGCCAACCTCGTCCACTCCATGGCAACAAAGCGGAATGGCAATCTGTTTTCAAGCAGCAGCTACGCATATCGACCAGATAAGACAATATTTGATGCAATAATAAACCTTAGACGATCTATTAACGGCCACAAAATATATGTGGTTCAATACGATTTTCGTCGTTATTTTGATAGCATAGATCATCTATATCTGGAAAAGATAATAAAAGATGCCGAACATTTTATATTGAGTTCTTCAGAGCGCGCTGCGATACGCGCTTTTATGTCTTATAGATTCGCGTCTTTTGAGGATTACGGCAGCGGTATATACGAAACTAGCACTATAGGCGTTCCGCAAGGCAGTTCACTATCTTTATTCTTGGCAAACGCAACGTCACATGCGTTGGATTTGAAACTCGAAAAAATGAACGGGTCGTTCGTCCGTTTTGCTGACGATGTTGTGGCGGTCACTAATTCATATTCGGATGCACTTTCCATCGCACATGCCTTTACTTCACATTGCGACAGCGCGGGACTTTCAATAAATCGCGATAAATCCCCGGGCATTTGCCTACTTGGGAACAGCGTTGAGCTGGATCAACGAACTCACGTTGTCGATGGTGACGACGTCTCGGCCATCAAAACTATCTCTTCTTTTGAATATCTCGGGCACAATATCGGACACAACATCGTTCAGCTTCCTGATAAATCTATAAAGCGAATTAAGAGACGAGTTTCTGAGATTATATACAAACACCTACTTATGTATATCCGAGACAAGACTGACCCTCCGTACACCGGATCAATCTCAAAAAATAGAGTTGGTCCTGGATATTACGATTGGGATTTAGTCACTTGCCTAAATGAGCTTCGTAAGTACATCTATGGAGGTCTAGGGGAGTCACAGATAAGAGCATTTCTGGACCACAATACGAAGCCGGCTGGGGTTCGCGGACTTATGGCCTTCCTGCCTCTTATGACTGACAGGAAGCAGCTAGAGGAACTCGATGGATGGCTCTTGAACGTCTTGACGCGCGCCCAGCGAGAACGGGTAAAGGTTTTGAAGAGCAAGGGAATCAAGCTTAGACCGCTATCCAGAAAGAGAATAATAAGCGGAAAATGGTATAAATATCCTGACATACCTCAAGATTCGGCCGCCCCCAGCTTTGTACGATCATGGCGATTTTCTAGAAAATATTACACGAAATATGGCCTTAAAGGCATAACTCCACCCGCATACTACTCTATTACATCTTACTGAAAATCGAGTGGAAATGTTGGACGTTAATAGACGTGCGGCAACGAACGAAGGCGTTCCGATCGGGAAGCTGATCCCCTCCCTTCGTCATCCTTCGGCAAGCCGCGTCTTCGCGGCGCAGACCGGGGGACCCAGCGTCCTCGGGTCAAGCCCGAGGATGACGAGCGCGAGCAGGACCCTGTCGCGGACTCGGCGTTCAAGATCCGTGCGGCGGACGGATTTCGCCTTCGGCGCCGCTGGGTCCCCCGGTTCCGCTGCGCGGCCCGGAGGATGACGAAAGGAAGGGGAAGGCGAACGCTCTGACCACCCCAGAGTGGCAAGCCCTCGCCGCTCGCCTCCGAACGGCGTAGCCTGAACTCCATGCCCACCCTCGTCCTCCTCGCCGGGCCGAACGGCGCCGGCAAGACCACCTTCATCAACCGCTTCCTGCGTCACCGGGCGGAGGCGTTTCGGTTTGTGAATCCGGACGAGGTGGCGCGCGATCTGGAGGGGGACGGCGCTTCGCGCGATCTGGCGGCCGGACGATTGGTGCTGGAGCGGCTGGAGGCCCTGTTTGCGGAACGGGCCGATGTGGTTCTGGAGACCACCTTGGCGACCCGATCTCACGCCGGGCGCATCCGCCGCTGGCGGGCGGCGGGATACCGGGTCGAACTGGTCTATCTGCGCCCGCCCTCGGCCGACTTCTCGGTCATGCGGGTGGCGCGGCGGGTCGCCCCCAGCGAAGGCTTCGCCTTCGCGGACTCCTGAATGGGGCGGGCACGGCATTCCCGAAGACACGCTGCGCCGCCGCTTTCAGCTCAGCCTCGACTATCTGGAGACGGTCTATAAGCCCCTGGTGGACCAATGGGAGGTCTATGGGGTTAGCGACGGCGAGCCCGATCTGTTAGATTGGGGACCGAAATGAGCAGCATCTTCGACCGCGAAACCACCCTGAAGGCCCTGCGCGACGCCGCCCGGATCGCGCGCGAAGGCACGCGCGAGGAGAAGTCCGGCAAGTTCCTGCCGCCGCCCGGCTGGAAGGGGCATCTGGTCACCGCCGCCGATGTTCCGGCCGCGCCGAAGAAGAAGCGGGCCTGACCCCGTGATATCGCTCGCTCTCGCCTTCGCGCTCGCCGCAGTCGCCCCACAGCAACCCGCCGACCCACTGGGTCCGGCGCGCGAGGGCCGGCTGCAGTGCCATTCGCCAGATGCGGCGCGAAAGACCTGCGGCGCCATCGCGACTTACAGCTTTGCGGCGGACGGGACGATTTCGAACCAAGCCGAGGTGATGCTGAATCCCTCGCCGCTCATCGTCATGCGGGACCAAACCCCCGTTGTCGTCCGCGACGGCGCAGTCTGCGGGCCGTTAACCGGCCTTGAGGGCGCCGTCTTCACAATCGACGGCCAGCCGGCCGACCCCCAGACGGCAGAGATGCTCCGGGGTCAGCTGAGCGCCGCCTTCGCCCAGCTGGGGACGGAAGTCTGCACCCGCTATACGCCCCAGGGCGAGGGCTGGCTGGCCGAGGCCTTCATCGACGGCCGCCCCCGCCCCGACCTGAATCAGCCGGTGATCTGGGTCCCCCCCACGGACGGCTATTCCGTCCGGCCATAGGTTCAGGGGTTCGCGGCCCATGCCCACGTTGGGGGTCCCCCGGTTCCGCTGCGCGGCCCGGAGGATGACGAAAGTCGGGTGCGAAG
>NZ_JBWKZJ010000072.1:0-3853 GCF_059424365.1 Brevundimonas sp. GW456-12-10-14-LB3 | reverse complement strand
ACGCTGGGGGGCGGGCTCCGACTCAGGCTCGGCAGGCGCGTGATCCGCGATCTGGGCTTCGGCGCTCAGACGCTCCGCCTCTTCTTGGGCGCGCCGCGCCTCTTCCGCCAGTCGACGGCGGCGACGCTCAGAGATCGGACGTTCCGGCGGCGGCGGCGGAAGGGGCGCCAGCTCGGCCTGCGGCAGACTTTCGCCGCCGGGTTCGTCCGCGACGTGGCCGGGCTCGCCGTCAAGTCGCTCGGTGGCGGGCAGGGCGATGTCCGGCGTCTCCTCAGGCAGGACGGCGTCTTCGTTCGTCAGGGTCAGCGGCGGCCGGTTACGGGATTTCATCAGGCGTCGAGCTCGATTCATGCGCAGGCGCGCGAGCACGCGCCGATTCGACCCTAGCGAGTTGAAACCCAAGGTCCAAGTCGAACCGGTTCAACAGGAGTGGACGGTTCGAAATCAGCAGTCCGGCCGAGCGTCTGTCTTGAGCGCGCCGGCGTCATCCGTGCGGCAGTCCTGGACGCGGTGAACTTCGCGCTTGCCGGTCGCCGGCGCGTGGATGTCCACCCCGAATTGCGAGAGGACGAGGGCGGCCAGCAGGGCGACAAGGCCGGCGATCAGTTCGACCAGCACCTGCATTGAAAACTCCTCCCCGCCCGCTCGGCTGCGCACTTATGCGCCTTTTTGGCGAACGTCACAATCCTGCCGCCAAAGATTGACCGCGCCGAGGCTCCATGGAACGGAGACGGCGAGCGTCCCATCGCGGTGTCACGCGAATCGGGCAGGCAGGCGGAATGACCCAAGTCGCTGACGGCTATGAAGGAAGTCTGTTGGGCCCCGACGCCGGGGTGTGGCGCAGCGCGCCCGCCGGCCGCTTCTCGATTCTGATGGAGAATGAGGCCTATTTCGACGCCCTTTCGTCCGCCTTGCAAAAGGCGGAGCGGTCGATCGTCATCCTGGGTTGGCAGTTCGACCCCCGCACCCACCTGGACCCCGAAACCCGGCCCGGTGAGAAACAGCATGAGATCGGCCATCAGCTGCGGATGCTGGTGAAGCGCAAGCCCGAACTCGACGTTCGTCTTCTGATCTGGAAATCACCGCTGCTGATCGCCGCATCCCAAGGCTTTTATCCGCACCGGGCCCAGCGCTGGTTCCGCAAACGTATGGTCGAGTTCCGCATGGACGCGCCGGGCCCGATCGGCGCCTGCCATCATCAGAAGGTGATCGTGATCGATGACCGGGTCGCCTTCTGCGGCGGGGGCGACATCTCGACCGACCGCTGGGACTCAGACGAGCATCTGGACGGGGATCCGCGGCGAGCCCTGCCCAGCGGGCTCATCTGCAAGGCGCGTCACGAGGTGATGTGCGTCATGGACGGCGAAGCGGCGCGCGCCCTAGGCGACCTGGCGCGCGAGCGCTGGTTCCGTGCGACCTGGGAAAGGACCGCGCCGGACGAGGTGGAAAACGACCCCTGGCCGGACGGCGTGCCGGTTCAGATGACCAATGTCCCGATCGGCATCGCCCGGACCGAGCCGAAATGGTCAGGCCGTCACGAGGTGCGGGAAAACGAGACCCTGCATCTGGAGTCGATCCGACGCGCCAAACGGCTGATCTATTTGGAGAACCAATATTTCACCTCGCCCGTGATCGCCGCCGCCCTGGCCGAACGGCTGGCGGAGGTGGACGGGCCGGAAGTGGTGGTGGTGTCCACCGGCAAGAGCCCCAGCTGGTTCGACAGCATCACCATGGACACCGCCCGCGCCGAGGTCCTGTACCGGCTGGAGCAGGCGGACCGTTACAACCGCTTCTTCGCCTTTTCCCCCCTGACCAGAAGGGGCGACCGGATCATCGTCCACGCCAAGGTGTCCATCATTGACGATCAGCTGCTGCGGATCGGCTCTACCAATCTGAACAATCGGTCGATGGGGCTGGACACGGAATGCGACGTCGCCGCCGAACCCCGTGACGACGCCGGGCGCGCAGTCATTCGCGCCCACCGCCATCGCACCATCGCGCACTGGATCGGCGTCGCCGCCGAAGAGTTCGCCGCCGTGGAGGGAGTGATGGGGTCCACCGGGGCGGCCATCTGCAGCTTCGAAAGCGAGCGGCTGCGACCGCTGGGCGCCGAACCCCCGACGGCTATCGAGCGCCTTATCGCCGAATGGCAGTTGGGCGACCCCACCTCCGCGAGCGACGCCTGGCGGCCGTGGAAACGGTTGAATCGATCCCATCGAACGCGGCCCGCCTCCGAGGGCGGCCTGGCGCCGGGCTGAGGCTCCGCGCAGCGGTTCCGTCCGGAAGGCCCCGGCTCTAAGCCGGATCAGCGAGTTCAGGCGTCCGGAACGATGTCGAAGTCGATGATCAGAGGGAGGTGATCCGACGCCACCCTCGCCAAGGGAGAAAAGTCGGATCTTACGCCCGAGACGCGGATCTCGGGGCTGACGAAGCAATGGTCGATTCGGATGGCCGGAAAGCTGGACGGGAAGGTTTTCACCGAGGGCTTCAGATCGAGGCGACGCTGACAGTCGTCGAGACGCCGCGCCAAGGTCTGATAGGGGCGGGTGATCGATGTGGCGTTGAAGTCCCCGGCCAACAGGGCCGGACCCTGACATCCGCCCAGCCAGCCTGACCCGACCAGGGCAGCGGCCTGCAGTCTTTGCTCTCGAGGCACAAGGCCCAGATGGGTGTTCAGAACATTGACGGCCGCGCCGTCGATCATGATCTCGGACCAGAGGGCGCCGCGCGGCTCCAATCCCGGAATGCCGCGGACGGTAGGCAGGGCGTCGGCTCGGATCAACCGCTCGGGGTGGGGGGTCAGGATGGCGTCGCCGTAAAGCTCGGCCTCCACCCGCATGGCGGGGTGAAAGCGCGAGGTCATGGCCAGGCCCTGAGCTATGGCCTCGGCCTGATCGACTCTGCCCGTGCGCCGCCGACCGACATCCAGCTCCTGGAGGCAGACGATGTCCGGCTCATGCTCGCCGATGACGGCGACGATCCGACCGACGTCCAGGCGCTTGTCCGTGCCGACGCAGCGGTGAACATTATAGGTCAAGAGGCGAGGCATGATTTCCCGGTAGGCGGGGGCAGGGACGCAGGGCTAGACCTTTTGGGCGCGGATTACGACGGCGGTGCGACGATCAAAGGACGATCAGCCGGTCCGAAAGCTCATTGGGATTGTCGGGGCGGGGTGGAAAATGCGCAGCCAGCACATCGCCGCACTGTCGAACTGCGGCCTCGAAACCGGCCGCAGGCGACCCGGTTTTCAGCCCCCGCACCAAGGCGGCCACGACGTCGGCCCAGACGCCCGCATCGACCTTCTGAAGGATCAGCTCGTCCGTGATCAGCTCGACCTGATGTTCGGCCAGGGCGGCGAAGATCAGAACACCCGTACGCTCGCGCGTGACATGGACGCCATGGGCGAGAAACTGCTGCATGGCGGCGGCCCGCACGCGCTTGCGGCGGATAGAGCGCGGTGTAACCCAGCGCAGCACCGGCGGAATGCGCGTCAACAGGAAGACGACGGCGAAGAGGACGACCTGGATCAGGGCGTAGAGGGTCAAGGTCTGACGGATGATTTCAGATGTCGATTCATGCGCCGCCTGCCAGCCGTCGCCGGTCCAGCTCAGGCCGAAGCCGAACGGAATGAGCAAGGCGGGCGCCGCGAGGGCCGCGGTCCCCGCCCAGGCCAGGCTGACGTCCCTATAGGACGAGACGCGCCCGGCCAGGACGCAGAAGATCTCGCCTGAGGTGGCTTGTTCGGCCTTGGCCACTGCATCGGCGATACGGTTCCTATCGTCTTCGGTCAGTCGCATCACCACCCTCCCGAGGCGCCGCCGCCGCCGAACCCGCCGCCGCCGCCCTTGAATCC
>NZ_JBWKZJ010000071.1:0-4159 GCF_059424365.1 Brevundimonas sp. GW456-12-10-14-LB3 | reverse complement strand
CCCCCCCGCCCCGGCGGGTGGAGCCGGGTCTCTATCTGGTGGCGACGCCGATCGGGAACCTGCGCGACATGACGCTCAGGGCGCTGGACGTGTTGGCCGCCGCCGACCTGGTCCTGGCCGAGGACACCCGCGTCACCGCCAAACTCCTGTCCGCCTACGGACTGAAGGCGAAGCTGGAACGCTGCGACGACCACGCTTCCGGTCGTGCGGCCGAACAGGCGATCGAGCGCCTCCGGAGCGGCGAGGTGGTGGCCTTGGTCTCCGACGCCGGCACGCCCCTGGTGTCCGATCCCGGCTTCGTCGTCGCCCGCGCCGTCATCGCCGAGGGCCTGCCGGTCCACCCCATTCCCGGCCCGTCCAGCCTGCTGGCCGCCCTGTGCATCGCCGGCCTGCCCGCTGACCGCGTCCTGTTCGCCGGCTTCCTGCCGCCCAAGACCGCCGGGCGGACCGCCGCCCTGGAAGGGCTGAAAGGCCAGCGCCAGACCCTGGTCTTCTTCGAAAGCGGGCCGCGCCTGCGCGACAGCCTGACCGACATGGCGGCCGTTCTCGGCCCTCGCCCGGCCGCCGTGGCGCGTGAATTGACCAAGCTGTACGAAGAATGCGTGCGGGGATCGCTGGACGAACTGGCGGTCGATCCCCGACTGGATGCGCCCAAGGGGGAGATCGTCGTGGTCATCGGCCCCGGCGAGGCGGAGGAGGCGACCCAGGCCGACGCCGACGCGGCCCTGACCGACGCCCTGACCCGGCTTTCGACCGGAGAAGCCGCCTCAGAAGTCGCCCGCGCCCTGGGCCTGAACCGCAAGACCCTGTACCGCCGCGCCCTGGAGCTTCAGGGCAAGTGAGCCCCCGCCTGCCACGCCCGACGCCAGAGCGACGTCCGAAGGCGGCCTGGCGTCAGGCCAAGGGGGGCGCCGCCTTCAAGGCCGGCCATGCGGCGGAATGGATCGCCGCCCTCTGGCTGATGCTGAAGGGCTATCAGATTCTGGGGTTTCGGCTGAAGACCCGCTCCGGCGAGATCGACCTGCTGGCCCGTCGCGGCCGAATCCTGGCCGTGGTGGAGGTCAAGCGCCGCTCCCGGCTCGACCTCGCCGTCCTGGCGCTGAAGCCCACTCAGCACGATCGGCTGGTTGCGGCGGGCGAGGCCGTCCGCCGCAACCGCCCGGCCCTGCAACCACTTGAACTGAGAATTGATATGGTGGCGCTGGCTCCCAGTCGATTTCCGCGTCATCTTCGCGGCGTTCAGAGGCGCGGGAACTGAAGGGATCGCATGACCCGGGAAGAAGCCGAGGCCATCCTGACGTCGGCCGGTGAGGGCGGCGACGAGGGCTTCCCCCTGCTGGAGGCGGCGATCGCCTGCGCCATCCACGATCATCCCTTCCGTGACCCCCAACCCGTCCGCACCCTGGCCCGCAGCGCCTGCGAAAGGCTGAAGGAGCGGGTCGGGGGCGAAAGCCCGGACGAGGCCCTGTCGGAAACCATGGCCGCCGACCTGCGTCTGAACGGCGACCTGCTCCATTACGACCATCCCGCCAACACGGATCTGATCGAGGTGGCCGAGCGCCGCCGCGGCCTATCCGCCGCCCTGGCGGTCTTCTATCTCCACGCCGCCCGTGCGGCGGGGCTGAAGGCGGCGGGGGTGGACTTCCCCGGCCATTTCCTGGTCCGGGTCGAGACGGCCGAGGGTCCGGTGGCGCTCGATCCCTTCAGCCAGGGTCGGCTGGTCCTGCCCAGCGAACTGACCCGGCGGGCGCTTCGGGCCGGTCTGACGCCGCACGTCGCCGACCGGCTGGACCTGTTGATGGCCCCGGTCAGCGATCGTCAGGCCTTGATCCGGCTGCAGAACCTGCTGTTCAGCCGCGCCATCCGCAGCCACGACTATGAGGCGGCCGAACGCTCGGCCCTGCGCCGGGCCCTGCTGGACCCGGAAGACCACCGGCCCTGGCTGGACGTCGCCGCCGCCCGCGAGAAACAGGGCGCGCTGACCGGTTCACTGGAGGCCCTGTCGCGGGCTCGCGGCCTGGACGGCGTCGAAGAAGCGCGTCGATCTACGACCTTCGAGCGCGTTCGAATGCGGTTGAACTAGACCGGTTCGCCGCGCAGCAGCCGCGGCAGGTCGCCGGTCGCCCCGCCCGCCTCCTGCATGAAGGCCCGGCGCAGCGGCCCGATCCGGTTCACCGCCGCCATGCCCAGATCCCGCATCAGCCGGACCGGGCCGATGTCGTTGGAGAACAGCCGCACGAAGGCGTCGAAACCTGCCGCCAGGGCGGCGTTGTCGAACCGGCGCCAGCGGGCGTAACGCTCCAGAACCGTCTCGGCCCCCAGATCCTCGCCCAGTCGCGCGGCCTCGGCAAGAACCTCGGCTAAGGCGGCGGCGTCCTTCAGCCCCATGTTCAGACCCTGGCCCGCCACCGGATGCACTCCGTGGGCGGCGTCGCCGATCAGGGCGAGACGCGGCGCGACCAGTTTTTCGGCGAGGCTGAGCGACAGCGGATAGACGAAGCGCGGCCCCTCGACTGAGACCCCGTCCAGAAAGGCCCCGAACCGCCGCATCAGATGCGACTGGAAGGCCTCGTCCGAGGCGTCGCGCAGGGCCTCGGCCCGCCGGGTCGTCTCGGTCCACACCAGGCTGGCCCGCTGATCGGTCAGGGGAAGGATGGCGAAGGGGCCGCTGGGCAGGAAATATTCGTGGGCGACATTGCCGTGGTCGCGGCCCAGCCGGACCGTGGCCACCACCCCGCTCTGGCCATAGGCCCAGCCGACCGTCTCGATCCCGGCGGCGCGGCGCACGATCGAGCCCCGGCCCTCGGCTCCCACCACCAGGGCGGCGGTCAGGATCGAGCCGTCGGCCAGGGTCACGGTCGCCTTGCCAGCATCCCGCTCGACCGAGACGACCGAAGCCGGCGCCCGCACCTCGATGCCCGCCGCCGTCACCGCCTCGGCCAGTGCCGCCCGGATCCGCCGGTTCTCGACCATATAGCCCAGGGGCTCGCCCCCGGTCCGCCCGCCGATCTCCTCGGCGTCGAAGCGCAGGAAGGCCGGCGACGCCGCCCGGCTGGCCGCGCCCGGCCGACGGCCGTCCGTGACGAGAATGTGATCCATCCGGCACGCGTGCGGCCGCAGGGTTTCGCCCAGGCCCAGGGCGTCCAACATCCGGAAGGTCGAAAAGGCGATCGCGGTCGAACGCCCGTCGAAGCTGGGCGCCAGCTGGGCGCTGAACGGCTGCGGATCGACCAGCACCACCTTCAGCCCGCCCTGCGCCGCCGCCAGGGCGAAACTTGCCCCGGCCAGGCCCGCGCCGGCGATGATGATGTCGTAGCGTTCGGTCTCTGCCATGGCAGGCTTGTCGCGCCGCACGCTCAAAAGGTCCAGAGGACGGTTTGTCTCCGGCGCCTGGTAAATGAGCCCTTAACCCTGGGGATGCGACAAGGCGGGTCGAACGTCAGCCGCCCGGAAGGTCTCGCCTTTCATGTCCACCGCCCTCGCCGTCGGCCGCCAGGCCTGGATCAGCGCCCGTATCCTTTGGGAGGCGCCCTTTGTCGTGCGTTTCCGGGGTGTGCTTCAGGCCCTGCTGGCGACCCTGCTGCTGATCGCCCTGATCTCCTGGAATCCGGCCGACGCCAGTCTGAACGCCGCCTCCAGCCTGCCGACCACCAACTGGCTGGGGGCGAACGGCGCCCTGTTTGCGGACCTGTTCATGCAGTCCCTGGGTCTGGCCGCCTGGCCCGCCGCCCTGCTGGTGATCGCCTTCGGCCTGGCCCGCGCCATCGGCGACGCCATCCAGCAACGTCTGAAACCCAGCCCGATCAAGGCCCTGTCGGCCACGGCCGGAACCCTGCTGTTGTCCGGGGCCCTCGCGGCCCTGGCCGCGCCCGCCGCCTGGCCCTTAGCCGCCGGCCTGGGCGGTCTGTGGGGCGACGCCCTGACCGGCCTGACCGCCCAGGGCCTGGCCGCCCTGAGGATTCCCGGCGGGCGGATCATCGCCGGATTGCTGTTCCTGGGCGGCGGCCTGTGGCTGACGGGCTTCGCCATCGGCCTGCGCGCCATGGACTTCATCGACGCCCTGCACTGGGGCCGCTCGCTGCGCGCCCCCGCCGCGCCCCCGCCTGCCGTCGCTGCCAAAAAGCCGCGCGCCCCCGCACGCGAAAAGGCGGCGCCCAAG
>NZ_JBWKZJ010000070.1:0-4843 GCF_059424365.1 Brevundimonas sp. GW456-12-10-14-LB3 | reverse complement strand
CCCCCGCGCCGGCCAAGCCCGCCCACCGCACGGTCCAGGCCCTCAAGACCCTGGGCCGCGGCGGCGCCGCCCCCGCCCAACAGGCCGCTCCCGCCGAAGACGGTTGGGAAGAATTCTAGGTCCGGCGGCGGGGGCGGGCTGGCGCCATGACGCCGGACCGCCCAGCTATGGCGTTCCCGACTGGAGCCCTGGAATGAGCCTCTCGATCTACGACTTCGCCACGCCCGTTCTGGCGCGCGGCCTCACCAATCTGTCCGGTTTCCTGGACAAGGCCCTGGCGGAGGGCTTCGACGAGACAATCCTGATCCAGGCCCGGCTGCACGACGACATGCGCCCCCTGGTCGCCCAGGTGCAGCTGGCCTCGGACACGGCCAAGGGCGCCGTGGCGCGGCTGGCCGGCGTCGACAATCCCTCCATGGCGGACACGGAGACAACCTTCGCGGAATTGAAGGACCGGATCGCCCGCACCCTGGCCTTCATCGACAGCGTCGACCCCGCCGCCTTCGCCGGCGCCGAGGCCCGGCCGATCCGCCTGAAGACGCCGAGCCGGGAGCTGAACTTCGACGGCCTGGGCTATCTGACCAGTTTCGTCCTGCCCAACTTCCATTTCCACGTCACGACCGCCTACGCCATCCTGCGCAAGGCGGGCGTGCCGTTGGGCAAGATGGATTATCTGGGGCGGCTGGCGCTGGTTTGAACGAAGAGGGCTGACAAGCGAATGTGAAGGGCCTATATGGCGCTCCACATCGTTAGACCGGCGTCCAACGGCGTCGTTCAAAGCGGCGGCCCGGACGGACCGCCGCTTTTGTTTTGGATATTCGCCGCTTGCGCGCAAAGACCGCCCAGGACCGCCAACTGCTGGAGCTGATCGACCCGATCGCGGAGTCGCTCGGGCTCGAGGTCGTGCGCGTGCGGCTGATGAGCGGCTCCAGGCGCCAGCGCCTGCAGATCATGGCCGAACGCCCGTCCGACCACGACATCTCGGTGGAGCAATGCGCCAAGCTGAGCCGGGCCGTGTCGGAGGTGTTCGACGCCGCCGACCCGATCTCCGGCGAATATCTGCTGGAGGTCTCCTCTCCCGGCATCGACCGGCCCCTGACCCGTCCCATCGACTTCGACCTGTTCGAAGGCGAGGAGGCGCGGCTGGAGACGGACCGGATGATCGAGGGCCGCAAACGCTTCAAGGGCGTCCTGGCCGGGTTCGAGGACGGCAATGTCCTGATCGACCTGGAGGGTGAGGAGGACACCGCCCTGATCCCCTTCGACTGGCTGGCCGACGCCAAGCTGGTCCTGACCGACGCCCTGATGAAACGGGGCGCCGCCATCCGCGCCGCCCGCGGCGAACCTGAAGACGACGGCCTGCCGGAAGGCGAGGCCGACGACACTGACACCGACACCACGACCCCTTCTGAGGACAAAGCCTGATGGCCGTCACCGGTATTTCCGCCAACCGCCTCGAACTGCTGCAGATCGCCGAGGCCGTGGCCCGCGAGAAGAACATCGACCGCGAAATCGTCATCGAGGCGATTGAGGAGGCGATCCAGAAGGGCGCCAAGTCGCGCTACGGCGCCCATCACGACATCCGCGCCAAGATCGACCACAAGACCGGCGAACTGTCCCTGACCCGTCACGTCACCATCGTCGAGGACGACTGGCAGCCGGAAGACGAGCT
Source organism: Brevundimonas sp. GW456-12-10-14-LB3 (assembly GCF_059424365.1). NCBI lineage: Bacteria > Pseudomonadati > Pseudomonadota > Alphaproteobacteria > Caulobacterales > Caulobacteraceae > Brevundimonas > Brevundimonas sp. GW456-12-10-14-LB3. The sequence goes on along the minus strand of NZ_JBWKZJ010000070.1, from coordinate 3,171 downwards.
GGAGGAGTTCAACGACAGCGCCATGGTGCGTCTGCGCGACGCCCTGAAGCGCGACCCCGAGGCCGAGGTCGGCAAGGAATATGTCGAACAGCTGCCGCCGTTCGAGTTCGGCCGCGTCCAGACCCAGATGGCCCGCCAGGTCGTGACCGGAAAGGTCCGCGAGGCTGAACGCGCCAACCAGTACGAAGAGTTCAAGGACCGCGTCGGCGAGATCGTCAACGGCACGGTCAAGCGCGTCGAATACGGCAACACCATCGTCGACCTGGGCCGGGGCGAGGGCGTCATGCGCCGCGACCAGTCCATCCCGCGCGAAGTGTTCAACATCGGCGACCGGATCCGCACCTACATCTACGACGTCCGGCCCGAGGCCAAGGGCCCGCAGGTCATGCTGTCGCGCGCCCACCCGGGCTTCATGGCCAAGCTGTTCGCCCAGGAAGTGCCGGAAGTCTATGACGGCGTGATCGAGATCCGCGCCGCCGCGCGCGACGCCGGCTCGCGCGCCAAGATGGCGGTGCTGTCGAACGACAGCTCCATCGATCCCGTGGGCGCCTGCGTCGGCATGCGCGGCTCGCGGGTTCAGGCGGTCGTCGCCGAACTGCAGGGCGAAAAGATCGACATCATCCAGTGGAACCCGGACGAGCCCACCTTCATCGTCAACGCGCTGGCTCCGGCCGAGGTGTCCAAGGTGGTGCTGGACGAGGAAGCCGGCCGGGTGGAAGTCGTCGTGCCCGACGAACAGCTGTCGCTGGCCATCGGCCGCCGCGGCCAGAACGTGCGTCTGGCCAGCCAGCTGACCGGCTGGCAGATCGACATCATCACCGAGAGCCAGGACTCCGAGCGTCGCCAGCGCGAGTTCGGCGAGCGCACCGCCCTGTTCCAGGAAGCCCTGGACGTGGACGAGGTCATCGCCCAGCTGCTGGTCACCGAAGGCTTCGCCACGGTGGAAGACCTGGCCTATGTCGACCCCTACGAGGTCTCGGAAATCGAGGGCTTTGACGAGGAGACGGCCGAGGAGCTTCAGACCCGCGCCCGCGAATATCTGGACCGCAAGGCCGCCGAGCTGGACGCCAAGCGCGTCGAACTGGGCGTCGAGGACGCGGTTCTGGACGTGCCGGGCGTGACGCTCGCCATGGCGGTCGCCTTGGGCGAAGGCGGGGTCAAGACCGTCGAGGACCTGGCCGATCTGGCGACCGACGAAATTCGCGGCGGCTACGAGGTGAAGAACGGCGAACGGGTCAAGGTCCCGGGCGTTCTGGAAAGCTTCAACCTGGCCCAGGAAGAGGCCGAACTGCTGATCCTACAGGCCCGTGTGGCCGCCGGCTGGATCGACGCCTCGGAACTGCCGCAGCCCGAGCCGGAGTATGAGGACGAGGGCGACTACGCCGAGGGCGAGTACGATCCCGACCAGGTGTTCGGCGAGGCCGGTGGCGAAGGCCAGGCGTCCGACGACGCCGAACCGTCGAACACGTGATGGGAGACCTGGCCCTTCATGAGCTTGCGCGACGCGACGATCGATAGGGAACGCCGGGACCTGGTCAGCCACCAGGTCATGGACGAATCTCGTCTGATCCGTTTCGTCGCCGGGCCCGAGGGTCAGGTGGTTCCCGACCTGGGGCGCAAACTGCCCGGTCGCGGCCTGTGGGTCGAAGCCAGCCGCGCCTCGGTCGAGGCGGCGGTCAAGAAGAACGGCTTCACGCGCGCCGCAAAGACGAAGCTGACCGCGCCGGCCGATCTGGCGGATCTGGTCGAGCGGCTGCTGGTCCGGCGTTGTTTGGACCAGCTGGGTCTTGCCCGGCGCGAAGGCGTGCTTATCTCAGGCTTCGAAAAGTCCGCTGCGGCCCTGCGGGCCGGCAAGGCCGACTGGGTGATCGAGGCCTCCGACGGGGCCGCCGACGGCCGTGGCAAAATCCTCGCATTGGCCCGCCATCAGACCGCCAAGGTCTGCGGCGCCTTTACGGCGGACGATTTGAGTTTGGCCCTTGGGCTGGAAAATGCGATACACGCCGTCCTGCTTGCGGGCGGACGCGCCGATCGGTGGACCCTAGAGGTCGAACGACTGGCTGGATTTCGGCCGCTTCGCCCCCTTCACTGGGAGATTTCCGGTGTCGAGGACGGACCGGCGGGCGCACCCCCGACTGATTTTAATCACGGTGGGGCGAGCTGAGGATTTTGGCGGCCGAGGGCCTGTCTCCAGGGGCGGAGACGGGCTCACGGCCGTTTATGGGTATTGAGACGACGGCGGGCTTTTCCGCCCCAAGTAAAGCGACCGGATGAGCGACGAAAACGACAAGACCAACCAAGGCCAGGGTTCGAACACCGGCGGAACGCCGTCCCAAACGGGACCGCGGGCGCCGCTGAGCCTGAAGCCGCGCGCCGCGGGATCGGTTTCGACCGGCACCGTGAAGCAGAGCTTCAGCCATGGCCGATCCAAGACGGTGGTGGTCGAGACCAAGCGACGCCCCGGCGCCGGCGGGCCGCAACGCCCGCAAGGCTTCGATGTCGCTCGCCCGCAGCAGGCGGGACAGGCGCCGCGTCCGCAGGGCCAGCGCCCGGCCCAGCCCGCCGGCGGGGGTCTGTCGCCTGAGGAGCAGGAGGCCCGTCGCCGCGCCATCGCCCTGGCGACCCAGGCCAACGCCGAACGCGAACGCGCCGCCGCCGCTGAAAAGGCCGCGCGCGAAGCCGCCGAGCGTGAGCGCGCCGCCGCCAATGAACGCGCCGCCCAGGCCGCGCGCGAAGAGGCCGCCGCCGCCAAGGCCGCAGCCGAGGCCGCCCGCGCCGAGGCCGCCAAATTGGCCGCCGCCGCGCCTCAGCCGGTCAAGCCTGCGCCCAAGCCGACCCCGGCTCCGACGCCGGCTGCGTCCGCGCCCGCCCCGGCGCCGGTCGCTCCGACGCCGGCGCCTGCCCGTCCCGCCGCCCCGGCGCGTCCGACCGTCAACTTCGGCCAACGCGCGCCCAAGCCTGGCAATCCGCAGCGTGCGGCGCCGGAACGCCCCGCCTTCGGCGGCCGTTCGGCCCGCGAACAGGCGATGGGCGGCGGCGACCGGTCCTATTCAGATCGTCCTCAGTCGTCCGAGCGCCCGCAAGGCGACCGTCCCCAGGGCGGCCGCCCCGGCCCCGGCGGCCAGCGTCCCCAGGGCGCCAAGCCGGCCGAGCCGGTCCGCTATTCGGCCC
>NZ_JBWKZJ010000069.1:0-5568 GCF_059424365.1 Brevundimonas sp. GW456-12-10-14-LB3 | reverse complement strand
GATCAGGTCGGGGCTGGCGGGGATCAGCGGGGCCGTGACGAAGGCCTGGGCGAAATGGCGGGCGCGGGGTTTTTGCAGGCCCGGCAGCCAGACCGAATGGACGCCGACGCGGATGGCGAAGCTTTTCAGGGTGCGGCGCTCCACCTGGCTCAGCGCCGCCAGATCCCGATCCACGTCGCGCCGGTCGATCAGCCCGCCGGCCTCGATCAGGCGGAAGGCGAGGCCGCGCGGCAGGCCCTTCAGCGCGCCGGATTCGACCGCCTGTTTCAGCCGCCGCAGATCGCGCAGCGCCCGACCCGCCTCGGACGCCAACCAGGCCTCGATCCGTCGGCGGGCGCGCTCGCGGGCCGGGGTCGCCCCCAGGTCGCCCAACAGCCGCACCGACGGCGAAAAGGGGTCGGCCCCAGTCGGCGTCGCCTGAATCTGGGCGGTCAGCACCCCGCGCCACAGCACAGCCCCGTCCGGCGTGACGGCGAAACCCTCGTCGGCCTCGGCCGCCAACTGCCCCAGACGGCGATTGATCTCGGGCGTCACGGCCCGCACCGCCGCCTGGCGCAGGGTGCGGTCCTCCAGGGCCGAGGCGCCCTTTTCCATCTGGAAGCGGACGCCCTCGAGCTGACCCACCACCTGGCCCTCCACCGTCACCTCGCCGTCCTCGGCGACGCCCGCAAACGCATCCTCCCGGACGTTCAGCGCCCGCATCAGGGCCGTGGTGCGCCGGTCCACGAAGCGGGCCGTCAGCCGTTCGTGCAGCACGTCCGACAACCGGTCCTCCAGGGCGCGGGTCTTGTCGCGCCAGCCCTGGGCGTCATGGACCCAGTCTGGGCGGTTGGCGATATAGGACAGGGTCCGCACCGCCGAGAGCCGGGCCGACAGCTGGTCGATCTGGCCGTCGTCGCGGTCCACGAAGGCGAAGCGCGGCGCCATCCAGTCGTCGGTCAACCGCCCCCGCTTGCCGGTCAGGGCCTGGAAGACGTCCTTGGCCAGGCGGGCGTGCTCGTCCAGGGTCGTCTTCTGGAAGTCGGGCAGCTGGCAGGCCTCCCACAGCCGCATGACCGCCCCGCGCGAGCGGCCGATACGGGCGACCTCCTCATCCTTGATCAGGCGGCGCAGCAGGGTCTCGTCCAGGGCCTCGGCCGTCAGGCTGAGCCCCGCGCGGCCCGGCGTCACCGTCAGGGACCGCAGAAGGTCGGGCAGGGTGTCGAAGTCCAGCCGGGCGTTTCGCCATTCGGCCGCCTCGATCGGATCGAACCGATGCTCGACCACCTGTTCGACCAGATCCACGTCCAGATCCTCGGCCTCGGCCGTGACGCCGAAGGTCCCGTCGCGCAGATGGCGGCCGGCCCGCCCGGCGATCTGGCCGATCTCATGGGCGTGCAGCCAGCGGGTGCGGCGACCGTCGAACTTTCTCAGCCCCGCAAAGGCGACATGGTCCACGTCCATGTTCAGCCCCATGCCGATGGCGTCGGTGGCGACCAGGAAGTCGACCTCGCCCGACTGGTACAGGGCCACCTGGGCGTTGCGGGTGCGCGGGCTGAGCGAGCCCATGACCACGGCCGCCCCGCCCCTCTGACGCCGGATCAGTTCGGCGATGGCGTAGACCCGCTCGGTGGAGAAGGCGACGATGGCGCTGCGGCGGGGCAGGCGGGTCAGCTTCTTGGAGCCGGCGTAGGACAGGGTGGACAGCCGATCCCGGGTCACGATCTCCACATCCGGGATCAGGCGACGGATCAGGGGCTCCATGGTCCCGGCGCCCAGGAACATGGTCTCGAAACGCCCGCGCGCATGCAGCAGCCGCTGGGTGAAGACGTGGCCGCGTTCGGGATCGGCGACCAGCTGGATTTCGTCGATGGCCAGAAACTCGACCGACCGCTCCAACGGCATGGCCTCGACCGTGCAGACGAAATAGAGGGGGCGGACCGGGACGATCTTCTCCTCGCCCGTGATCAGGGCGACGGCGGCGGCCCCGCGCTGTTTGACGATCCGCTCATAGATTTCGCGCGCCAGGAGCCGCAGGGGCAGGCCGATCATGCCTGAGGCGTGACCCAGCATCCGCTCGACCGCCAGATGGGTCTTGCCGGTATTGGTGGGCCCCAGGACCGCAGTGACGCGCGATGGGGGCAGGCCTGCGGACCGGTCGCTCATGACAGGACAAGGTGGCGACGATCGCGCCCGGGCTCAAGTGAGTCTTTTGAGCCCAGAGGCGGCGGGCGTCAGGCGTCGGCCACGCTGAGCCCCAGCCGCACCAGCATGGACAGGCTCTGGGCCTGCATCTTCTGCATCACCTTGGCGCGGAAGATCTCGACCGTGCGGGGGCTGATGTCCAGGGCCAGGGCGATCTCCTTGTTCGACTTGCCGTCGATCAGGGCGTCGAACACCTGGCGCTCGCGCGGCGTCAGGCTGGCCAGCCGGGCGGCGGTCTGTTCGCGCGCCTCGCTCTCGACGCCCTGGCGCGCCAAGGCCGACAGACAGCCGCGCACCGCCTCCAGGATGCGGTTGGGATCGAAGGGTTTTTCGATGAAGTCCACGACCCCGGCCTTCATCAGCTGGACGGCCAGGGGCACGTCGGCGTGGCCGGTGATGACGATCACAGGCCAGGCCTCGCCCTTCAGCGCCTTGAGCCGCTGGATCAGTTCGGAGCCTTCAATCTGGGGCATCCGCAGGTCGGTGATGACGCAGGCGGACTTGTCGTCCGGCAGCTGTTCCAGAAACTGCATCGCGCTGGCGAAACCCCGCGCGCGGATGCCCTCGCCCCGCAAGAGCATGAGCAAGGAATCGCGCATGGCTTGATCGTCGTCGATGACGAAGACGGAATGGTCGGTCATGCGGCTTCGAGCTCCGTGACAGGCGTGAGGCGAAAGGAGAAGGCGGCGCCGCCCAGGGCGCTGCGGCCTACGGCCAGGGCGGCGTCGTGGCTCTCTATGATGGAGCGGGTGACGGACAGGCCCAGGCCCATGCCGCCGGCCTTGGTGGTCATCATCGGTTGGAAGATCCGGTCCATCTGATCCTCGGCGATGCCGGGGCCGTTGTCCTCGATCCGGATCTCATAGCCCTGATCGGCCAGGCTGCGGCCCGTGAGCGATACGACCGCACCGGGATGGTCGCCGACGGCGTCGACGGCGTTGCGCACCAGATTGGTGATGGCCTGCTGGAACTGGATTCGGTCGGCCAAGACCCGATCCCCGGTCGTATCGACGTCGATGCGGACGGCGATACCGGTTTCCTGCCGGATCAAATCGAAGAGGGGGCGTAGGTCGTCCACCATGGAGGAGACCCGCTCTTCCGTCAGCTGGGACGCCCCGGTCGCGATCAGTTCGCGCATGCGCCGGATGATGTCCCCAGCGCGCAGAAGCTGGGTCTTGGCCAGGTCGAGGGCGCGGCCCGCGCTGTCGCCGATCGGTCCGGCGCGCGCGATGTCGGTTTGGCACGCATGGAGATAGACGGTGGCGGCCGTCAGGGGCTGGTTCAGCTCATGCGCCAGGATAGCCGCCATCTCACCCATGGAATTGAGCCGCCAACTCTTGCTGAGCTGGTCCATCAGGTCGCGCATGCGATCGTTGACGGCCAGGCTCGGACGCTGGTCCGCCAGGGACAGGACCACCCGCTCGGAGGCCATGCTGTGCGCCAGCAGCCCGCCGTGGATGATCACCGGCACGATCTCGCCGTTGGGACGTCTCACCAGCCAATAGCCGGAGGGCGGGGCGGCCAGGGGGGCGTCCTTGACGAAACTCGCCAGGATGTCCTCGCCGAAGTCCGGCGCGAACAGGCTGAAAGGGCGTTCATGAGCATCCTCGGGCGCCACGCCCAGCAGATCGGCCGCCGGGCCGGTGATGCGGCGAATACGCCCCTCGTCGTCCAGCGTCACCACGGGCACCGAGGTCAGTATGCTGTGCAACAGGGCGGTCCGGCTGGTCAGCCGATGACCGACTTCGGCCAACAGCAGGGATACGGCGATGAAGAGGCCGGCGCCGACCGCCGCATCGAAGAGGTCGCTTCGCCCCTTCATCGCCAGATCGGCGGCGATGGAGACGCCGATGACGAAGAGGGTCGCGGTGCGGCTGCCGACCAGGGCGGTCGCCATGACGGCTCCGAACAGCGGCAGGTAGTGCACGTGATCGACGTCTCGAAGAGCCACGCTCGTCGTAACCGCCAGCGGGACGCAGACGCAAGCGAGCAGAACGGCGTTCTTCGGAGATGCGTTCGCGGATTTTCCGATGACCCGCTTCAACAACTCAGTAAAGGCGTCCGCCCGCGCCCCTGTCATGTTGGATCTCGCCGTTGCGAAATCATCTGGACTTCACCGTCGCCGCTTTTCTGACGAATTTACTACAACGACAAGGGCGTGGCTGGGAAGCGATATCGTCGTCTTTTCACACGCCTCGCGACTATCGAGCGCACTTCCTCCGATCCGATTCAGGAGATCCGCCGCGTTCGCTGCGCCGGATGGCGCCGCCCCTCAGCCCGCGCCAACCTTCGCTACGCATTCCTACCTAAGCCGCAGTTCAGAAATCGTATTAATCATCCTTCCATCCTTGGTCGGACAGATGCGGGTTCATCGCAGAGGGGCGGCTGACGCGCCGCAGAGGGCCGTTTCGGCCGTGGCGGCGCGCTCAGATCGACGAAGACCGTAGGAGTTTGGGTTGCGTTTTATTGAGAACATGTCCGTCGGACGGAAGCTCGCCGTGGCTTTCGGTGTGGTCCTGGCCGCCATCGCCGTCATGGGCGTGGTGGTGGTGACGAACCTTCTGGCCTTGCAGCGCGCCGACCACGCTCGCAACCTAGAAGGTGAGATCAATCAAGTGCTCGCCGTCGCCGAGTTCCGCCTGTCCAAGCAGGAAAACTCCTATCGCGGCTATCTGCTGTCGCAGGACCCCTATTACGCCGAACGGCTGGATCTGCACCGCGCCAAGTTCAAGGAAGCGCTGGAGGAGGTGCGGGCAAAACTGCCCGCCGATCGCGCCGCGCCCGTCGACGAGGCCATCAAGGCCGCTGACGGCTGGTACGCCAACATCGTCCAGGTCGGTAAGGCGATGGTCGCCGAGGGGCGGATCGCCGAGGCCAGCCGGATGGTCGGTCAAACCGGCGTCGCCGACCAGTTCATCGCTCCAGTTGAAGAAGCGATCGACGTCCTGAGGGCTGAGAACGAGGCCGCCCGCGAGGCGACCCGCAAGGCTCAGGCCGAGGCGGCCCAGGCCGCCCTCATGGCCGTGATCGTGGGCATGGTCTGCGCCCTGCTGATGGCCCTGGCTGCAGGTCTGGTCGCCACCCGTTCGATCGTGCGGCCGACCTTCACCATGATCGGCTATATGCAGAAGCTGATGGCGGGCGACACCGCCATCCAGGTCCAGGGCGCCGACCGCAAGGATGAGTTCGGCAAGATGGCTCAGGCCATCGTCGCCTTCCGCGACGCCGCCATTGAGAAGGCGCGTCTGGCGGCGGAGGCGCTTTCGCAGCGCTCGATGAGCGAGCAGGAGCGGGCCGCCCGCGAGGCCGAGAAGGCAGCGGAGGCCGAAGCCGACCGGGTGACGATCGAGGCCCTGGGCCGGGGTCTGGCGGCCATGGCGGACG
>NZ_JBWKZJ010000068.1:4186-5701 GCF_059424365.1 Brevundimonas sp. GW456-12-10-14-LB3 | reverse complement strand
TTTTTCATCATCGGCTGTCCGCCTGGTAGACCCGGCGGCGACCTACTCTCCCGCGCCTTGAGACGAAGTACCATTGGCTCTGGAGGGCTTAACGACCGAGTTCGGAATGGGATCGGGTGGGGAACCTCCGACATAGCCACCAGGTCAACGAGGCGGACAGCGGATGATGAGAAGACATTGTCGTGACGATCATCGGGTCATTGATGATCATCGAATGAGTTTTGCTGAGAAACGATCAAACCGATCGGATTATTAGTACCAGTAAGCTTCACGCGTCGCCGCGCTTCCACACCTGGCCTATCAACGTGGTAGTCTTCCACGATCCTCAGCGAAGCCTTGTTTTGAGGTTAGTTTCCCGCTTAGATGCTTTCAGCGGTTATCTATTCCATACTTAGCTACCCTGCTGCACAGCTGGCGCCATGACAGGTACACCAGAGGTATGTCCATCCCGGTCCTCTCGTACTAGGGACAGATCCTCTCAAGCTTCGAACACCCACGGCAGATAGGGACCAAACTGTCTCACGACGTTCTGAACCCAGCTCACGTACCACTTTAAATGGCGAACAGCCATACCCTTGGGACCTGCTCCAGCCCCAGGATGTGATGAGCCGACATCGAGGTGCCAAACTTTGCCGTCGATATGGACTCTTGGGCAAAATCAGCCTGTTATCCCTAGAGTACCTTTTATCCGTTGAGCGATGGCCCTTCCACTCGGGACCACCGGATCACTATGGCCGACTTTCGTCTCTGCTCGACTTGTCAGTCTCGCAGTCAGGCGAGCTTATGCCATTGCACTCGACGAGCGATTTCCGACCGCTCTGAGCTCACCATCGCGCGCCTCCGTTACACTTTGGGAGGCGACCGCCCCAGTCAAACTACCCACCACGCCATGTCCCGGGACCGGATAACGGTCCTCGGTTAGACGTCAACGACAGTAAGGGTGGTATTTCAAGGACGACTCCACCAGAGCTGGCGCCCCGGTTTCATAGTCTCCCACCTATCCTACACATACGGTCGCTAACGCCAAGGCGAAGCTATAGTAAAGGTTCATAGGGTCTTTCCGTCTGACCGCGGGAACCCCGCATCTTCACGGGGAATTCAATTTCACTGAGCCTGTGCTGGAGACAGTGGGGAAGTCGTTACGCCATTCGTGCAGGTCGGAACTTACCCGACAAGGAATTTCGCTACCTTAGGACCGTTATAGTTACGGCCGCCGTTTACCTGGGCTTCAGTTCGGAGCTTTCACTCCTCCCTTTAACCTTCAGGCACCGGGCAGGCGTCAGACCCTATACGTCGCATTGCTGCTTCGCAGAGCCCTGTGTTTTTGCTAAACAGTCGCTACCCCCTGGCTTGTGCCACTCAGTCCTGGTTGCCCAGGGTGAGTCACGCTTATTCCGAAGTTACGCGTGCAATTTGCCGAGTTCCTTCAGCACAGTTCTCTCAAACGCCTTGGTATGCTCTACCTGACCACCTGTGTCGGTTTCGGGTACGGTCTCTGCTGGAGTTATTTCCTGG
>NZ_JBWKZJ010000067.1:0-5793 GCF_059424365.1 Brevundimonas sp. GW456-12-10-14-LB3 | reverse complement strand
GGGTCACGATCTGGGGGGTCGAGGGCGGCGGCGGGGGCGACGCGGCCCCGGCAGGCGCATCCGTAAACTCCAACCGGGTCAGGGACTGGCCCCGCGCCAGGGTCACGAAGTCGGGAGCGACAGACTGCAACACCAGTCCGGGCTCGACCTCCTCTCCGACGCCGACGGAAATCTGACGCCCGTCAGCCAGGCCTATGATGGCCGAGCCGCCGCCCACGCCGCCCGCGCGGACGCCGAACAGACGCATCTGACTGGCCTCCGCGCCCGAGGCGCCGGCCAGGGCCCCCTGCCCTCCGGTGCGGAAGAAGGCGTCAAACCGCGACAGTATGCTGACGTCGACAGGCCTAGCCGCAGCGGCGGCGGCCGGCGCCTCAGCCTGGGGCCTGGGCGCGGCGAACAGCCAGATCAGACGGCCGGCCTGCACCAGCAGCAGGGCGATCAGAAGGAGTTCCACGAGGCGGCGCAGCGGCAGACGACGCCCCCTGTCCAGGGCGGCGGAGAGGCTGAGGTTGCGGATGTCAGCAATCACGACGCCAAGCCCGTGCCGGCCCCCGACGGCCGCGAATGGCGTGTAGAACAATCGTCCGTATGCGGGCCTCACCGAAGTGTGAAGACGTGGATAACTTCTCGTGACAGTTCAACTGTGTACGGACATTTAAATCGAAACGGGCGGGGGGCGTTCGCCTCCCGGCCGTCGATGGTTTGCGGTTCTGACGGCTCAGAAGCGCGCGGTCAGGCTCACCGAGGCGCTCTGACCCAGGTCATAGTTGTTGACCCGGATCTTGGCGCCCCGCTCCTGGTATTCGTCGAAGTCGGTTCCCAGCAGGTTCCGCAGTTCCAGGGCGAAGCCCATGTCGCGGTCCATGACGGTGAAGTCCTTGCGATAGACGAAGTCCAGGAAGACGCCCGGATCTTGAATGAAATCCGGTTCGCGGCTGGTGCTGATGCCGGCGCCGCGGGCGGTGATGCGATCGCTGACATAGTTGACGATGATCGTCGCCTGAGACCGGGCCGTGTCGTCTTCCCACCCCAGTTGCAGGTTGGCGACGTGATCCGACTGGCCTTGCAGACGGCTGCCGTCCTGAATGAAGAAGGAAGCCTGTTCCGGCGTACCGGCGCCGCCCAGGGTCAGCACCGTATCGCCCGAGCTCACCTTCACCTCAGAGTCGGAGTAGGTGTAGTTGGCCTGGACCAACCAACGCTTGTTGGCGATGAAGGCCATGGGCTGGTCGGGGAACTCGAAATACTTCTTCACCTCGACCTCGGCGCCCATGATGGTCGCCTTGGGCGCGTTCAGGAAGGACTGCTGGCGCTGGTTGCCGACGTCGACAATGACGGATTCAACCGGCTTGTCCATGTCCTTGTAGAAGACGCCGGCCGTGATGAACTGCTGGCGGGCGAAGTACCATTCATACCGTGCGTCCAGGTTCAGCAGTTCGGTGTCCACCAGGTAGGGGTTGCCGATGAAGATGCGGTCGCTTTCCGGATCGGTATAGGCCTGGGGGGCCAGTTCGCGGAACTGCGGGCGACCGATCGTCTTGGACGCGCCGAACCGCAGTTGCTGATCCTCAGCGAAGTTCCAGGTCGCCGTCAGCGAAGGCAGCCAATACTGTTCCTCGATTTCGGTGGCCTTATAGGTCGAGGCGCCGCCGAAAACATCGCGCGGGGTGACGCTCTGTTGGCCGTCCTCGAAGCGGACGCCCACCGTCGTGCGAACCAGCGGGATGATCTCCGCATCAATCATCGCATAGGCCGCATTGACCTGAAGCTCGGCGTCGTAGGCGCTGGCGCCGTTGCTGCCGGCGATTTCGCGCAGTTGCAGAGTGTTCGGATTGATGTTGTAGTCCGAGAACAGATAATCGACCCGCGCGTGACGCTGGCTGTCGGTCAGGCCGTTGACGGCTTCGAACTGCAGATCGTGGCGGGTGGCTTCGCGATTGTTGTCGAACGAGGCCACGCCGGCGCTGATGATCGCCTCGCGGATCGAGGACAACGGCAGGGTGTAAGCCACATCCACGCCGCCCGAGACGATGTCGTCGTCCAGTTCGCTGAACGAGATCAGATTGCCCTGAACGTTGTGGATGTAGTCGCCGGCGGCGTCCACGCCGTATTGGAAGCGGGACTCATAGGGCGCGTCCCGCGACGTCTTGGCGTAGGCGGCCCGCCAGTCGATCTCCAGGGCGCCGTCCATGAACTGGTGTTCGCCAGCCAGCTGGCTCGTGAACAGCTGGCGCACGAACCATTCCGTATAGTCGTTGCGGATGACGCTTCCGCCCGCGTCGAAGTCCGGGCCGGCGGCCGAACGCGCTTCCTTGGTGGTGTTGCGGACGTACAGGTTGGTCCACTTCAGCTCATGATCGACCGTCTTCAGCGACAGGCCGCCGAGCATGTTCAACCGGATGTCGTTCTGGTTCGATTCGACGTCATAGGAAGAGGAGACCTCCAGGGCGTCGCCCTGGAACTGGCCCTCTTGCTGAACGCCGCGACGGGCGCGCCAGCTGTTGTCATAGCCGGCGACCGCGATAAGGCCCAGCGTCCCCAGGCCGGTGTCCTGCGAGAACCCGCCGGCCAGCTCGACGCCGCCGTCGATCGGGGTCTTCTCGCGTTGCAACAGCCGAAGCGGGGCGTTCTCCAACGACTGCCCCATGGCCTGAAGCTGGGCGGCCGAGAAGTTGGCGGTGTTGATCTGCTTGCCCTGGTCGAAGGCGATGCGGATGGCGCCAGGCACGTCGCGGGTGTCGTCGTCGAAGCCGGTGAAGTCGGTGCGCGACCCGTAGTAGATCAGGCTTTCCTTGCCCGTCGATTCCGTGTTGCCGCCCAGCGACAGCTTCATGTTGAAGAAGGGTTCGTTCGGGGCGTCGATCGTGTGCAGATCGATCACGCCGCCGCCGAATTCGCCGGGAAAGTTGGGCGAATAGGTCTTCTGAACCGTCACGCCGTCCAGGATGCTGGAGGGAAACAGGTCCAGGGGCACGACCCGTTGCAGAGGCTCGGGGCTGGGCAGTGGCGAACCGTTCAGCAGGGCCGACGAATAGCGCTCGCCCAGGCCGCGGACGTAGATGAACCGGCCCTCGACGATCGACAGGCCGGTGACGCGGGTCAGGGCGGCGGCGGCGTTGCTGTCGCCGGTGCGCTCCAGGTCTTCCGAGGTCAGGAAGGCGGCGACTTCAGAGCTTTCGCGGTTTGGCTCGGGGATATAGCGCCCCAGGACGACGATCTCGCCGACTTCGGCGGGCTCTTGATCGACTTGTTCCGCCGAGGTCTGGGCCGGATTCTGGGCCGTCGGGGCGGTTTCAGGTGCGGCTTGGGCGAACGCCAGGCCGGGCGCAATCAGCGCGCTGGTGGCGAGAAGGACCCCGCTCAGGGTCAGAGAAAGTCTATTCATGGTCTGCGCCTTGAAGGGGTCAGGAAACGCGAAGAACCGGCGGCGACCCTGAAGGCCGCCGCCGGCGCTGTCGTCATCAGCAGGGAGAGCCGGCCGTCAGGCCGCAGGTCCAACCCTGCCACCAGGTGTCCTGGGCGCTCCGCACAGCGCCGATGTAGTTGACGCTGTCGAAGAAGCTGTAGACCGTCTTCGGATCGATCGCCGTCACGGCGTTCTCATTGGCGCCGTTGATGAAGGCCAGGTTCTGGTTGGCGATGGTCGTGCCGGAAGCCGGGGCCGTCAGGGTCGAAGTTCCCGCCGCCGTCACATTGGTGTTGCGGGCGTTGGTGAACACCGCCGTCGAACGGGCGACGTTGGCCGGACGGTAGGAGACCGAGCAGGACATGTAGATCGAACGCAGCGAAGGCGTCGTGCCCCCGTCGAAGCTCGTCTGGGTGTCGGCGTCAGCGATGTCGAAGCAGCCGGCGACCGAGCCCGTCGTCGAGGTGGCGACGATGTTGATCAGGGTCGGGTTGGTGCCGGTGTCGAAGTGCATGACCGTGTGGGCGTCGGTCGGGGCGTTGCGGCCGACCAGGGTCCAGTTGGCGATCTTCGGCTGCGACAGATAGCGCGAAGCATAAGGCGTCGAAGACGGAGCCGACGAGAACTCGAAGCCGGCCGACCGGCTGGTCGAGTTCGGGGCCCGCTGGGTCACGATGCCGAACTGGGCGCCGCCGCGCCAGCCGGTGTCGGTGTCCAGACCGTCGTCGTCGGCGCCGTTGATGACGATGTGCTTGAGGTTGGCGTTGCCGCCGAAGATCTCGATGCCGTCGTCGGAGCTGTTGTAAGACTGGATGTACTCCAGAACCGTGCCGGAGCCGACGCCGGCCAGGGTCAGGGCCTGCAGCTCATTTCCGGTCGAGATTTCAAAGCCGGAATATTTGATCTGAACGTAGCGCAGACGGCCCGAGTTGTCGGTCGCCGTATTGCCGCCGTAGAAGGCGTTGGTGCCCTCGACCTGGCCGGTGCAGGTGACCGGCGCCGTCAGCTGGCAGTTGGCCTGGGGCGCGCGGCCGGCCAGGACGATCCCGCCCCACTGACCTTGCGAGGTCGCCGTGGCCGTGCCCTCGACGTCCTGGCGGCTGGTGAAGATGATCGGCTTGGTGGAGGTGCCCTCGGCGTAGATTTGTGAGCCGCGGTTGACCAGCAGGTAGTCACCGCCGCTGGAGGCGAAGATCTTGACGCCCGGTTCGATGGTCAGGATGCCCTGCGTGCCCGTGGTCGAGGCGGGATCGATGCCGCGGTCGGTGCCCACCTCGGTGCGGCCGCTGATCGAATAGATGGTGCCGGCGCGGACGGCCAGGCTGAGGTTGCCCAGAATCTGCTGCGGCAGTTGGCAAACGCGCAGCGAGCCGTTGGCGATGGTGCCGACATTGGCCAGGCCGGTCGGGCAATCCGCAGCGGGCGTGCCGGGGGCCGGCGTGTTGCCGCCACCGTTGTTGCCGCCGTTGTTGCCGCCGTTGCCGAAGTTGCCTTCGCCGGGCGAAGCCACTTCCGCCGAGCCGCAGGCGGCGAGCGCGAGGGCGCTGGCCGCCGTCACGAGCAGGGTTTTCATCTGAAGGCCGGTCATCGTCAGTCCACCGTGTCTGGTCAAAGAGCTATGACAGGGGGCGCCCGAGCCTGTGCCCGGCCGCAAAGACGTGATCGCCCCTCCTGCCCGAGTGGAGTCATTAGGGATGCTGTGTGAAGGCGCATGCGCTGTTACGTGAAGCTTCAGCGGAGCTTTTGCTGCGGATTGCAATCTATTTTACGACAAACGATCTGCCTTCGGATCACTGGCTCTCGTCCAATGCCCTGCGGCGGCGCGCCCTCTTCGGTCTGGCCTTGACCCAATCTGGAAATCTATCTTAGGTTGCAACGTGTCGCGCGATCCCGAAATCAAATCCGGACCTCCACGTCCCGCGCAAGACCGGCGCGCCGCCGACCCAGGGCGGCGACGCGGGTCGATCATCTTGGCTGGCGCCGTCGGCGCCTTCATCTGGCTGACGATCGCCGGCGCGGCCTGGCTGGCGGCGCGGGCCCTCGGTTGATCAGTCGCCGTTCCACCACGTCAGGCTGACGGGGAACCGGCGATCGCCCAACTGAACGGCCCCGCTCATAACCGGCGTCTGGTCGCCCAGATTGCGTCTGGCGGTCGCCAGGGCGCCCTGGTCGATCCGCAGATCCAGACGCACCGCCTCTCCGCGCGCAGCGGTTCCCGTCATCCGCAGCCTATCGTCCGTGATCTCATAGGCCTGCAGCGACACCGGCGGCGAGCCGTCCGAGCCGGCGAGGGTCAGGATCAAAGGCGCGCCCGCCCGCGATCCCCGCTCCCACGCTTCAAAAGCCGCGATCTGGCCGACGAACAGCCCGGCCAACTCCCCCCGTGC
>NZ_JBWKZJ010000066.1:0-5915 GCF_059424365.1 Brevundimonas sp. GW456-12-10-14-LB3 | reverse complement strand
GGAGTGGAGTCGGCGGCGCGGGCGGGAACGGCGGGACGGGATCAGGCCCAGGCTCCGGCGGCGGGTCCTGCGACATGGTGCGCTGGGTCCAGGACGCCGTGCGCGACGACGCCGCCGTGCGCCGCGCCGTCATCGCCGCCAGCCGGGAGATGAACGCCGCCGGTCGGGCCATGCTGGTCTGGAACGGCGACTGGCTGCAAAGCCGCAACCAGGCCGGCAAGGGTCTGGCCGGAGTGCGCCAGGCCATTGCGCTGGAGGTCGCCTTCGCCCCGGCCGAGTGCCGAAACCAGCGGATGACGGGCCTGGCCGTGCTGACGCTGGAGGACGGCGTCGACGGGGCGCGGATCGCCCTGGGCAAGGCCAGCTGGCGCTGGTCGGACCTGCTGGGGGCGGGTTAGGAAAGTGTGGGGTGTGTGGCGTGGTGACGGCGCGCTGGGTAGCCGATCGCCCTCCACACCCCACACCTCACGCCCTCGGCCCGAACAGGATGATCCCCGCCCCGACCAGACAGACCGCCGCGCCGATCAGATCCCAGCGGTCGGGCGTCGTCTTCTCGACCATCGCCATCCAGACCAGAGAGGCGCAGATATAGACCCCGCCATAGGCGGCGAAGGCCCGGCCCGCCGCATCGCTGGGAACCAGGGTCAGCAGCCAGGCGAAGGCAATCAGACAGACCAGACCCGGCGCCAGCCACAGCGGCGAGCGATCCAGCTTCAGCCAGGCCCAGAAGGCGAAGCAGCCGCCGATCTCCGCCAGCGCCGCCAGCGGGTAGATCAGCAACGCCTTCACTCGGGCGTTTCCGGCTTCTCAGCTTTCGCCGCCCGCTCGGCCGCCAGCTTGGCCAGCACCCGGCCTCGCCCCCGAGCCAGGGCGTGGATGGCGCCGCGCATGGTGGCGACCTCCTGTTCGGAGAAGGCGGCGCGGCCCAGCATGACGCGCAGGTTCTGGCTCATCGAGCGCTTCTTCTCGGGCGGATAGAAGAAGCCGCCGTTCTCCAGCTCCTCCTCCAGATGTTCGTACATGCCGATCAGCAGGTCGTTCGACGCCGGCGGCTCAGCCTCGCGGAAGCGCGGCGGCGGGGCGTCCAGGATCAGGGTGCGCCACTCATAGGCGTTGATCGCCACCGCCTGGGCCAGGTTCAGCGAATGGTGTTTCGGGTCGATCGGGATGGTGACGATGCCGGCGCACAGGGCGATGTCGGTCGTCTCCAGGCCGGCGCGCTCGCCGCCGAACAGCAGACCGGTCTTCAGGCCCGAGGCGGTGTCGTCATAGAGGACGCGACTGGCCTCGCGCGGGGTGCGGACCGGCTGGCGCGTCTCGCGGGGGCGGGCGGTGGTGGCGAAGACGGTGTTGAGGTCGGCGATGGCCTCGGCGACCGTGTCGAAAACCCGCACCCCGTCCAACACCCAGTCGGCGCCCGAGGCGGTGGCCCAGGCCCGCTCCTGGGGCCAGCCGTCGCGAGGGCTGACCAGGCGCAGGTCCGACAGGCCGAAGTTCGCCATCACCCGCGCCACGGCGCCGATGTTCTCGGCCATCTGAGGCTTGTCGAGGATGACGGCGGGGGGAGTCAGATCGGGCATTCGATGCACATACTCTTTCCGCTCATCCCGGCGAAAGCCGGGACCCAGTGCTTTCGCATCTCCAACGGCGCCTTAATGCGTCGGACGAAAGGTCGAGCGCCGCTTTCAAGATCGAAGCGCCCAAAGGTCTGGGTCCCGGCTTTCGCCGGGATGAGCGGATAACCAGGTTCAGTCCTCGCCGACCAGGGCCAGCCAGGGGTCGGCGGTTCCGGCCTCGACCTCGGCGACCTTGACGGCGGGCCAGCCGATGGAGGCGTCGGCCGAGGCGGTCCAGGCGGCGGCGATGAAGTCGCGCAGCTCGGCCGCGCCCGCCGCCAGCCGTTCGTTGACGAAGGCCGCGCCGCGCGGGTCGCTGTCGCGGAAGGCCCCCGCCTTCTCCAGTCGATAGAAGGGGACGACCGTGCCGAGCGTCGTCGTCAGATAGGCGACGGTGCGCGCCTTGACGTCGAAACCCGTCAGATCGGCGGCGGGCATGGCGGCCTCGACAGCGTCCAGGCGGGCGACGCGGCTGGTGAAGGCGCCTTCGAACAGGGCATGGGTCTGGCGCGAATTGGTGAAGCCTTCCGGGTTCGGAAAGTCGCCCCAGCCGTTGTAGTGGATGCTCGTATGGTGGGGCTGGGAGCCGTCGCCGACATAGTGGCCCATCACCCCGATGTCGCGCAGGATCAGGGCCTCGCGGCGGATGCGGTCGGCGCGGTACCAGGCCTGGCGCTCCATATTGGTCTCGCGCTTTTCGGCGGCGTTCAGCACGCGCCAATAGGCGAAGTCACGGCCCAGGTTCTGCCAGGCGTCCATCATGGCGTAGGGCAGATAGCCGGCGTCGTCGACGTCCAGCCCAGCCTGGGTCAGGGCGGCGTCATATTCCGACTTCAGACGCGGCAGGGCGGTCAGGCTCATGCCGCGCTGGTCGTAGACGCGCCCCTGGTCGTCCAGGTCGATGAAGTGGGCGGTATCCCGTTCGCGGTCATGCGGCTGGCCCGCGCCCTTCCACCGATCGGGCTCGCGCGCCAGTTCGCCGACGTCGGCGACGGCGCCGGGGGTCTTCAGAAAGGCGGGCAGGTCGTCCGGCAGGGCCCGCATCGCCGCCACCCCGATCAGCCGGTGCCCCGTATTGCCCCAGGCGTCGACCTGGACGGCGGGGACGGCGACGGCGAGGACCGCCAGGGCGGCGATGGCGAGACGTTTCATACAGGTGATCCTTGCGCAGATCACGACCGTCTAACGCATCCTTGATCGGCTCTCCAGCCCGACGGGGTGGCGATCGTGGCGCGAACGCCTAGGTTAAGCGGGCTCCCCGCCTTCTTGTCCCTTTCAGGCTCCACAGTCGCGGGCGAGCGACGACGTGATTGCGTCGTCGTCGTCGATGACGGCTTTCGTGGACGCCAGATCGAAAGGACCACGCATGTTGCGCGCGCCCCGCCTCGCCCTTCTCGTCTCCGCCGCAGCCCTTCTGACGGCCGCAGGCGCCCAGGCCCAAACCGCCACGCCCTATCAACCCGCCTCCGGCCAGACGACGCCGACCCAGGCGGCCCCGGCCGATCCGAACGATCCTTCGACCTTCACCGACGAAGAACTGCGCAAATACGACGCGGCCATCACCCGCGTCCGCGCCGTCAGCGACACCCTGAACGGCGCCCAGCCGACGCCGGAACAGCAGGCGGAAATGGCCGCTGCGGTTCAGGAGTCAGGGCTTGAGGTCGTGCGCTTCAACGCCATTTCGCGCGCCGCGGCCGACAATCCGGTGATCGACGCCCGGATCAGGGCCATGAAGGCGCCGCCGCCCGTCCCCGGCTCCGTCGCCGCCGGCGTCAGCGAGGCCGAACTGACCCAGTTCGTCCAGGCCATGGAGAAGATTCGCGCCGTGACCGCCACTGTGCAGAACGGCCAGGCCACGCCCGAGCAGAGCGCCCAGCTGACCGCCGCCGTCCAGGGCTCGGGCCTGGCCGTGGATCGCTTCAACGCCATCGCCGCCGCCGTGTCCCAGGACCCGGGGCTGCGCGCCCGGGCCGAACTGATCGGCGCCCGCTATCAGGCCGCCCAATAGGGCTCAAGATGCGACGGGTTCGTCCTCGGCCGCCGGGACGGACGGACCCGCCTCCTCCTCGTTCAGCAGCCGGCCCTCGCGGCGCGGCTTGATATAGGGGGCCGGCTGCGGCGTCGGCATGTTTCCGCGCATCAGCTGGCGGCCCGCCGTAATGCCGCCGGTCAGTTGCAGGTCCAGCCGCGCTTCGTCGCGGCGGCGGACATCGCCGATGGTCTCGGCCGCCTCATGCTCGTCCATACCCAGTTCGACCAGGGCGCGTTCGCCGAACTTCAGGGCGGATTCGAAGGTCTCGCGGATCTGATAGTCCACTCCGGCCTGGATCAGCCGCATCGAATGGCCCCGGTCGAAGGCGCGGGCCATGATCTTGGTCGTCGGAAACTCGGACTTGACCAGTTCGACGATCCGATCGGCGACCTCGGGCTTGTCCACGCAGACCAGGACGATCTCGGCCTCGCCCGCGCCGGAGGCCCGCAGGGTGTGAAGCTGGGCCCCGTCGCCGTAATAGACCTTGAAGCCGAACTGGGAGGCGGCCTGGATCATCTCGACGTCGTTCTCGATGATCGAGACGTCCACGTCGCGCGCCAGCAGGGGCTGGGACACCACCTGGGCGAAACGGCCGAAGCCGATGATCAGCACCTGCCCGCGCAGATCCTTGGCGAATTCCACGCCGTCCGCATCTTCGGCCGACAGGGTCGGCTTGGGCAGGAGACGCTGGGTCAGCAGACTGGTCAGCGGCGTCAGGGCCATAGACAGGATGACGATGGCCGACATCATGGCCCCAACCTGGGCGTCGAACAAACCGGCCGTCACCGCCGCGCCATATAGGACGAAGGCGAACTCGCCGCCCTGGGCGAACAGGGCCGCGCGTTCCACCGCCTCATGGTGCGAAGCCTTGAACAGGCGGGCGACGGCATAGATGCCCAGAGCCTTCACCGCCATGAAGGCGACCACGCCGCCGACGACCAGACGCCAGTCGGCGACCACCACCGACAGGTCCAGCGACATGCCGACGCTGAGGAAGAACAGGCCCAGCAGAATGGCCCGGAACGGCTCCACATCCGCTTCCAGCTGATGGCGGAAGCTGGATTCCGACAGCAGGACCCCGGCCAGGAAGGCGCCCATGGCCATCGACAGACCGCCCAGGGACATGGCCCAGGCGGCGCCGACGACGACCAGCAGGGCCGCAGCCGTCATCACCTCGCGCCCGCCGTAGCGCGCCAGAAGACGGAAGATCGGATTGACCAGATATTTGCCGGCCAGCAGCACCCCGCCGACCGCCGCCACCGCAAAGCCGACGGTCTGCCACAGGGGCGGCGCCTGTTCGTTCGCCACGCCCAGGATCGAGGCCAGGACGGCGACGACGGCCAGAAGCGGCACGATGGCGAGGTCTTCGAGCAGCAGGATGGAGACCGCGCGCTGGCCCGGTCCGCCCGCGATCGCGCCGCGCTCTTCCAGCATCTGCATGATGACGGCGGTGGAGGACAGGACGAACCCCATGGCCCCGACGAAGGCGACGGGGGCGGAGAAGCCCGCCAGCATGGCAGTGAGAGTCAGAATGAAGCCGCAGAACAGGACCTGGGCCGCGCCCAGGCCGAAAATCTCTTTCCTCAGTCCCCACAGGCGTTTGGGCCGCATCTCCAGCCCGATGATGAACAGGAAGATGACCACGCCGAACTCGGCGACGTGCAGAATGGTCTCGGGCTCGCGGAACAGCTTCAGGCCGAACGGACCGATGGTCAGGCCCGCCGCCAGATAGCCCAGCACCGAGCCCAGGCCGACCCGTTTGAACACGGGCACGGCGATCACCCCCGCCGCCAGCAGCGCCGCCGCCGCCCCCAAATCCAATCCCGACGCCGGCTCGGCCATGCTGCACCCCTGAAGCTAGGCTCCCATTGTGGGGAGGCTCGGCGCAGATTGCGAGAGGACGCGAAAGACACGCTGGAAGAGGATCGTGCGGCGAGCGGCGTCCGCGGCCACAGTTTCGCCTCAGACCAACCCGCGACTGACATCAAGGAGAACAACCGGAGGAAGCCATGTCACGCATCATCAGGATGGCGGCGCTGTCCGTTCTGAGCCTGTCCTTCGCCACACCGCCGGTCGCCGTGCCGAGCGTCGCCCTGGCCAAGCCGCTGGATGGCGAACCGACGCCGGCGGCGTGCCGACCGCTGGGGTTTGAGCTGCAAGCAGAACCAGACATGGAGGACGTCGTCGTCACGGCGTCGCGTCGGGATAGCGTTCGGTGTCGGCCCGCGCGGGCGTGGGCGCAGGCGTGATCGGCGAGACACGATATC
>NZ_JBWKZJ010000065.1:0-6140 GCF_059424365.1 Brevundimonas sp. GW456-12-10-14-LB3 | reverse complement strand
GTCAAGGCCGCCCCGACCCCTTCGGAGGATCCGCATCTGGCCACGCGCCGCATCACGCGGCTGTCGGTCGGGGCGGCCTTGACCCTGATCGCGCTGAAGGCCTTCGCCCTGGGCGCCTCCGGCTCGGTCTCCATCCTGGCCAGTCTGACGGATTCGGTTCTGGACCTGGCGGCCTCCCTGGCCACCTTCTTCGCCGTGCGCTGGGCCGCCGCGCCCCCGGACGAGGATCATCGCTACGGCCACGGCAAGGGCGAGGCCCTGGCGGCCCTGGTCCAGGCGGGTCTGGTCTTCGCCTCGGCCCTGTTCATCGGCTGGGAGGGGCTGCAGCGCATCTTCGACCCGCGTCCCGTCACCGCCGGAAGCTGGGCCGTGGGGGTGGTCATCGCCTCCATCGCCGTCACGGGCTGGCTGGTCTGGATGCAGACCCGCGCCCTGAAGACCAGCGGCTCCCTGGCGGTCGCGGGCGACCGCGCCCATTACGCCGCCGATCTGGCCTCCAATCTGGTGGTGCTGGTCGGGGTGATCTCGGGCGCCTTCCTCGGCGCGCCGGGCCTGGACGCCGCCGCCGGACTGGTGGTCGCCGTCTGGCTGTTCTGGGGCGCGATCGGCATGTTGAGGGCCGCCGCCGACCATCTGCTGGACCGCGCCGCCCCGGAAAGCGACCGCGCCGCCATCGCCCAGGCCGTCCTGGCCGACCCCCGCATCCAGGGCGTCCACCAGCTTCGCACCCGCATGGCCGGTTCGGTCATGATGATCCAGATGCATGTCGATCTGGACCCCGACCTGCGTCTGGAGGCGGCCCACGCCATCGTCGTCGAGGCCGAACGCCGAGTGCTCAGCCACTATCCCACGGCCGACATCCTGATCCACGCCGACCCGCGCGGGCGCGCCGTCGCTGCCGCCCCGTCCGAACCGGCGCCCGCCGCCGAGGCCCAGGCCCCTGCTGCGGACACGCCGCCGGCCCCGCCCAAAGGCCCCTGGTCCTGACGGCTCCGCCGTCGATGCGGTAAACGGACATTAACGGGTGCGGGCGCATCTAGGGCCTATGTCCGGCTCCTGCGTCCTGTTCCACTTCCCCTTCCAGCCCGCCTCGCGCGCGGCGCGCCTGGGCCTGGGCGAGGCGCGGATCGAATGGACCGATACGCCGGTTCGTCCGTGGGAAGAGGATTGCCCGGTCAATGATCTGAACCCCTCGGGCCTGCCGCCCGTCGTCCAGACGACCGACCGCGGTCGCCCCCTGACCCTGTGCGAACTGCCGGCCGTCCTGGGCTGGATCGAGGACCAGCAGAAGGCGCCCCTGCTCCTGCCCGCCGACCCCGCCGAACGGGCCGAGGCGCGCCGCCTGACCGGCTGGTTCGAGCGCCGCTTCACCGACGAAGTCGACGCCGTCCTTCTGCACGAGCGGATGGAGAAACCCCTGCTCAAACTGGGCCCGCCCGAGGCCCGCGCTTTGCGCTACGGCCGCGACGCCCTGAAATCCCACCTCGCCATGCTGGAAGACCTGGTCGCCGCCCGCGACTGGCTGGCCGGCCGCCGGCTGTCCCAGGCCGACCTGATCGCCGCCGCCCACCTGTCCGTCTTGGACTATTTCGGCGAGGTCCAGTGGACCCACTGGCCCGCGCTGAAGCTCTGGTACTCCAAGGTCAAATCCCGCCCCTGCTTCCGCCCCCTGCTGGCCGACCGCTTCGTCGGCGTGCCGCCGTCGGGGTGGTATGCCGATCTGGACTTCTAAAGCGCCTCGGCCCCCAATCGCGCGATCCACAGCTTCGCTCGACTGACCAGCTCATCCTTGCGGCGCAGGTCCGAGACGTCCTCCGGCAGACGGTCCAGCTGTTCGAAGCGGAAATCCTCGGGTGCGTGCGCCTTCCAGGCCGCCTGGAGCGACCGATAGGGGCTGCCGCCGTGACGCAGCGCGAACCACAGGCCGTTCTGTTCGGTGTCGATGTGGCGGCTCTTGCCGACCCAGACCTGGCCCGTCGCGCTGCAGATCACAGCATACACCCCGGCGATGGTCGGCCGCTCCTTATATTCCGCGATCAGGGTCTTGCGATCTGTCTGGGTCATGGCGCTCTCTTATTTATCCCGGTATAAATATGACGACTAATTTCATCCGGGTAAATACATGGGCGACGAAAATCGCAATCTGGTTCTGTTCGACGGCCCCCGCCGCATCGCCAGAGGCTCGGACGCCGCTGTAGCGGCCGCCTTGCGCAAGGCCCTGGAGGCGGCGCCTCAAGCCGCGCTGCGCGTGTTCGATCTGGCGACCGGTCGGCCGGTCGACCTGGACCTCCGCGAGACAGAAGCCGCTCCGGCCGCCAGGCGCGGCCGTCCGCGCCTGGGCGTCGCCGCGCGCGAGGTCACGCTCCTGCCCCGCCACTGGGACTGGCTGGCCAGCCAGCCGGGGGGCGCCTCGGCCGCCCTGCGGCGTCTGGTGGACCAGGCCCGCAAGACCGGCGCAGACGACGACGCGCGGCGCCGCCGCACCGAGGCCGCCTATGGCTTCATGGTCGAAACAGCCGGCGACGCCCCCGATTTCGAAGAGGCCAGCCGCGCCCTGTTCGCCGGCGACCGCGACCGGCTCGCCGCCCTGATCGCCCCGTGGTCGCCCGACATCCAGGCCCAAATCCTTGAGCTGTTCGACGGCGCCGCATCGACCGAATGACCGCCCCAGAATCCTCTCCCGCTTGCGGGAGAGGTGGCCCGGCGTCCGCGCAGCGGACCAGGGTCAGAGAGGGAAGTGTCGCCAAAGGCTGAACTTCCCCCATCGTCAGCCGTCTCGCTCCGCTCGACGCGCTGACACTTCCCCCGCAAGCGGGGGAAGGTCTTCCTCGCCCGATTTCGTGCTATCCCCGCCCCGTGTCCGACCGCCTGAAAACCTTCATCCGCCGGCGCGCGGCCGAGCTCGGCTTCGACGTCTGCCGCTTCGCCTCGGCCGCCGAAGCCTGGCCGGCGGGCGAGCGGCTGCGGCGTTTCGTGGACGAGGGCCGGCATGGCGACATGGCGTGGATGCAGACCACCCTGGACCGCCGCCGGCACCCCACCGCCATGTGGGACGAGGCCAGGACCGCCATCGTCCTGGGCATGAACTACGGCCCCGACCAGAACCCGCTGGATCAGCTGGCCGACCGCTCGGCCGCCTATATCTCGGTCTATGCGCGCGGCGACGACTATCATGAGGTCATCAAGGGCCGGCTGAAACAGCTGGCGGGCCAGATCGCGGCCTGCAACGGCGCCGACATCAAGGTCTTCGTCGACACGGCGCCCCTGATGGAAAAGCCGTTGGCCCAGCGCGCCGGACTGGGCTGGCAGGGCAAGCACACCAATCTGCTCAGCCGCACCCACGGCAACTGGTTGTTTCTGGGCACGATCCTGACCGCCGCCGAGATCGAGCCGGACGCGGCCGAGACCGAACACTGCGGCCGCTGCACCGCCTGTCTCGACGCCTGCCCCACCAAGGCCTTCCCCGCCCCGTTCCAGCTCGACGCCCGACGCTGCCTCTCCTACCTGACCATCGAATTCGGCGGTCCCTGGCCGGTCGAGTTCCGCACCCTGACCGGATCGCGCATCTATGGCTGCGACGACTGTTTAGCCGTCTGTCCGTGGAACAAGTTCGCGCAAGAGGCCCGCGAGATCCGGCTTCAGCCCCGCCCGGCCCTTGAAAGCCCACGCCTGGACGACCTGCTGGGGCTGGACGACCCCGCCTTTCGCGCCCTCTTCGCCAAGAGCCCGGTCAAGCGGATCGGCCGGGATCGGTTTCTCAGGAACGTGCTCTACGCCGTGGGAAACTCGGACGACGCGACGCTGATCGCCCCGACGAAAGCCTTGCTGGCCGACCCCTCGCCCCTGGTGCGCGGCGCCGCCGTCTGGGCCCTGTCGCAGCTGACGCCGCCCGCCGAATTTGCGGCCTTGGCCCAGGCGACGACCGAAACCGATCCCCAGGTTCTGGAGGAATGGCGGCGGTCCGAAACGGCTTGGTCCTCATGACCCACGCGATGGACGGACACGATTTCAAAAGCTTGCTCGAAATCAGCGCTCTTCAACCCACCGCGCGCGCCGAGACGGTTATACTGCCGTCCTGATCTTTGACATTCACCGCAACGCTGCGAGCCGATCGCAAAAATCTGCACGAAAGTGCACTCAAAAAATTCGCAGTGCACTTTTCGTCTCCTCCCCACGACGTGGGGAGAAGACGGATCGTGCGGGCCTCACCCCATCGCGGTCCCGACGCCCGATCCGCCGCCCGGCGCCTTGGCCACGTCCAGCAGCTTCAGCCGGAAGATCAGGACCGAATTGGCCGGAATCTTGGGGCTGGCGCGTTCGCCATAGCCCAGCTCGGGCGGCACATAGAGGATCCATTCGTCGCCGACATGCATCTTCTGCAAGGCCTCGGTCCAGCCCTTGACCACCTCCTCGGGGGTGAAGATGGCCGGCGCGCCGCGCGCGAAGGAGCTGTCGAAGACGGTGTCGTCGATCAGCTTGCCCTCGTAATCGACCTTGACCAGGTCGTTGCGGTCCGGACTGACGCCGCCGGCCGGGCCCGACTGGACGACCTTGTACTGAAGCCCGCTGGGCAGGGTGACGACGCCCTCCTCCTTGGCGTTCTTCTCCAGAAAGGCGACGGCCTCGGCCTTGCCCGCGTTCGGATCGACCGGCTCGGATCGGCCGCAGCCCGCCAGCAACACGGCCGCCAGCAGCGCCGCCCTACCCCATCCGAAGTTCATAGCCGCGTTCCTTCAAGGCCTCGCCGATCTCGTCGGCGTGGGTGCTATCGCGCGTTTCGACCATGATGTCGAACTCCGCCCCCTTGGCCGGCACGTCCAGGGCCAGACGGTTGTGGACCACGTCGATGATGTTGCCGCCCAGGCCGCCGATCACCGCCGCCATGGCCGACAACATGCCCGGCCGGTCGTCGCCCAGGATGCGATAGACGATCAACCTCCGTTCACGGACCATCTCGCGGTTCAGCACCACCGCCAGCATCCGCGGATCGATATTGCCGCCGCACAGCTCCAGCCCGACCTTCATCCCCTTGAACCGATCAGGATAGGCCAGAAGCGCCGCCAGTCCCCCGGCGCCCGCCCCCTCCGACACCGTCTTCTCATAGGTGACGTAATAGGAGACGGCCCGTTCGAAGTCCGCCTCCTCGCAGACGAAGACCTCGTCCACCAGCGGATTGGCCAGGGCGAAGGGGATGTCGCCCACCGCCTTGATGGCGATCCCCTCGGCTATGGTCTGACCGGTGCAGACCGGCGGCTGGCCCGCCCGTTTGGCGGTGAAGGAGGGATAGCGCGCCGCCTCGACCCCGAAGACCTTGATGTCCGGCTTCATCGCCTTGGCCGCAATGGCGCAGCCGGCGATCAGCCCGCCCCCGCCGATCGGAATGACCAGGGCCTCCAGATCCGGCGCATCCTCCAGGAACTCGATGGCGCAGACCCCCTGGCCCGCCACGATCCCC
The DNA here is from genome assembly GCF_059424365.1 of Brevundimonas sp. GW456-12-10-14-LB3. Lineage (NCBI taxonomy): Bacteria > Pseudomonadati > Pseudomonadota > Alphaproteobacteria > Caulobacterales > Caulobacteraceae > Brevundimonas > Brevundimonas sp. GW456-12-10-14-LB3. The sequence continues at coordinate 685 of NZ_JBWKZJ010000065.1, read as the reverse complement.
TCGTCGTCGAAGGCCGAGACGAAGACGTAGCCCTTCTCCGCCTCCAGCCGCTTGGCCGCCTCGGTCGATCCGGTGAAGTCCAGCCCCTCGATCACCACCGTGGCCCCGTGGGAGCGGGTGCCGTTGATCTTGGCGAAGGGCGTGCCCTCCGGCATCACAATGGTGACCGGCACCCCCAGCCGTCCGCCGTGATAGGCCAGGGCCTGGGCGTGGTTGCCGGCGCTGGCCGCGACCACGCCGCGCTTGCGCTCCTCGGGGGTCAGCATCAGCAGCCGGTTCAGCGCGCCGCGCTCCTTGAAGCTGCCGGTGAAGTGCAGATTGTCGAACTTGACCCAGACCTCGGCCCCCGTCAGCTGCGACAGCTTGCGGGAATAGCGGGCGGGGGTGCGGTCCACCTGACCGGCGATCCGGCCCTGGGCCGCCTCGATATCGGCGAAGGTGACGGTCATATAGGCGGGCTCCAGTACTGCCTGCCGGGCGCTGCGCCCGAGCATTTCCGCCGCCTCTTTCGCGCTTTGTCGGTTCCGGGTCCAGAGGGTGCAACCTTGACCGTGGCGAGGGCGTTGTGGGTCGTGCGATAATGGACCGTCGCATCCCGGCCCTTCCCCTGGGGCCGGATACTCGGAAGGAAGCCCCCATGTCGATCCGCCCCTCGCCCTGGCCGCCGTCGCGGCCGCCCCCCATT
>NZ_JBWKZJ010000064.1:0-6160 GCF_059424365.1 Brevundimonas sp. GW456-12-10-14-LB3 | reverse complement strand
CGCCGAGGGCGCCCCCGCCACCGAGGCGACGGGCGAGGCCCCCGCCGTCGGCGAACCGGCGACCACCCAGGCGACCCCGGCCGCGCCGCCCGCCGCCACCAGCCCGGCGCCGCCGAACAGCTGATCGCGCGCCCGACGGGCCGCCCTCATCGATCTTCGCCCGGCGTCTTAGGATCCCGGGCGTTTTTCGTTTCTAACGAAGCGGTCGACCTTAAGGGCGCCGGTCGGGCGGTCGCCCCGAACGCCCAGTCGAAACGCCACGAGGTGGCCTTTGGCGAACAAGTTTGAAAAACAAACAAGTCTGTGCAATATGTCTCTCGAACAGGGAGACGAGGATCATGGCCGCAGACGACATCAAGACGGGCGAGCGCCTTCACGGCCTGGACGCCCTACGGGGCGCCGCCCTGCTCCTGGGTTTGGTGCTCCACGGCGCCATGGCCTTCTTTCCGACGCCGATCTGGGTGGTGGCCGACGATCAGCGGTCGGTCTGGGCCAGCGGCCTTTTCTTCGCCATTCACCTGTTTCGGATGGCGACCTTCTTTCTGATTGCGGGTCTGTTCGCCCATATGATGCTGGCGCGGCGGGGGCTGGTGCGGTTCGGGATCAACCGGCTGGCGCGGATTGCGGGACCGCTGGCGGTCTTCTGGGGGCCGTCGCTGGCGGCCATTGTCGCGGTCCTGATCTGGAATGCGGGCCTGCAAGGCATGACGGCGGCCGATGCGCCGCCGCCTCCGACCTATGACTGGACCAATCTGCCGTTGACCCATCTGTGGTTCCTGTGGGTCCTGCTGATCTTCTATGTCGGCCTAGTCGTCGTGCGGGCGCCGTTCGCGGCCCTGGACCGGCAGGGCGGCTGGGGGCGGGCGGTGGTGGATCGCGCGACGGCGTTGCTGGTTCAGCCGGGCGGCGCCGTCGTCCTGGGCGCGCCCCTGGCCCTGGCCCTGTGGCTGCATCCGAACTGGGTCGCCTTCTTCGGCGTGCCGACGCCCGACGCGGGCCTGATCCCCAACACCCCGGCCCTGGTCGGGTTCGGACTGGCCTTCGGCCTGGGCGCCCTGCTGGACCGGCGCCGCGACCTGCTCGAGCGGATCGCGGCGCGGTGGCCGCTTCATCTCGGCCTCGCCCTGGCGGCAGGCGCGACGGCCCTGGCTCTGGCGGGCGGTCCCAATCCCAGGTTGGAGCCTATCACCGATCCGGCGATCAAGGCGGCGGCGGCGGGCGCCTTCGGGGTCGCCGTCTACGCCTCCAGCCTGGCGGCGGTCGCCGTGGCCGTTCGGTTCTGCTCGGGCCACAGCGCGGTGCGGCGCTATCTCGCCGATGCGGCCTATTGGATCTACATCGTCCATCTGCCGCTGGTGATGGTCGGTCAGGTGCTGGTGCAGGACTGGAGCCTAGCCTGGCCGGTCAAACTGGCCTTGATCGTCGGCGGGGCGCTGGCGGCGTCGATCGCCGGCTATGAGCTGCTGATCCGCCACAGCTTCATGGGCCGCTGGCTGAACGGCCGCCGGGTTCCGTGGCGGCGTCGCCCGGCCGCCTCAGCCCCGTCGCCCGCCGAATAGCTTGCCAACCCCCGTCGCCGCGTCCATCCGAAGGACGCGCAAGCCGCAGAGGAATCATCGATGAACGACACGTCCCGCAGCTCGCCCGAGGCCGACCTGGCCTTCCTTCGATCGATCGTCCAGGGCGGGGGCGATCCGAGAGCCACCTTGACCATGGGCGTCCTCTATCTGGCCGGCGGCCTGCTGTACGGGCTGCAGTGCCTGGTTCACCTCGGACAGGCGGCGGGGGTGATCCGCTGGTCCGGGCCGATCAGCCTGGCCTTCGTCACAGGCGTGACCGTCGCCTTCCTGCTGGTGATGGCCTGGGCCATCCGGGAGGACCGCAAGCGGCCCAAGGCCAGCCCCGTCGTCACCCGCACCCTGAACGCCGCCTTCAGCGGGGCGGGCATGGCCAATCTGGCCATCGTCATCGTCTTCGGCTTCGGCTCGGCGCGAGACCAGGACTTCGCCGTCTGGCTCTATTATCCGGCGATGATCTTCGCGCTCCAGTCGGCCGCCTGGTATGTGGCCTGGGCGCTGAAGAAGAAGGGCTGGATGCTGGCGGCGTCGATCGGGGGATGGGCGACGGCGGTGGCCCTGGGGCTGTTGGTCCGCGAGCCCCTGGCCTATCTGCTCGTCGCGACGGCGGCTCTGTTCCTGCTGTTCGCCGGGCCAGGCTGGATCATCACCCGCGAAGCCTTGAAGGCCCGCCCGGCTGCGGACGCCGCCTGACCCATGGGGCTGAACGACCTGGGGCGAATCGACGAGGTCATCCACGGCCGGATGCGGCTGGGGATCATGGTCTATCTGGCCGACGTCGAGGCCGCCGACTTCACCGAGCTGAAGACGGTGCTGGAGGCGACCCAGGGCAATCTGTCGGTGCATCTGAAGAAGCTGGAGGAGGCGGGCTATGTCGCCATCTCCAAGAGCTTCGTGAACAACAAGCCCCTGACGCGGGCGGCGATCACGCTTGAAGGGCGCAAGGCCTTCGACGCCTATCTGGAGGCTCTGGGCGGACTGATCGGGAGGAAGGCGTGACGGTCAAGGTCATGGGCATCGTCAACGTCACGCCCGACAGCTTCTCGGACGGGGGGCGATGGGCGTCGACCGAGGCGGCGGCGGACCAGGCGATGCGGCTGGTCGAGCAGGGGGCCGAGGTGCTGGACATAGGGGGCGAGAGCACCCGGCCGGGCGCCGAGCCGGTCAGCGAGGCCGAGGAGATCGACCGGGTCGTTCCGGTGATCGAGGCCGTTTGCGCCCGCTGGGGCGGCCCGATCAGCGTGGATACGATGAAGCCGGCCGTGGCTCGGGCCGCCGTCGCCGCCGGGGCGACGATGTGGAACGACGTGACCGCCCTGAGCCATGCGCCGGACAGCGCCGCCGTCGCGGCCGAGCTGGGGTGCGAGGTGGTGCTGATGCACATGAGGGGCGAACCCCGGACCATGCAGGCCGATCCCCAGTATGAGGACGTGGTCGCCGAGGTGCGGGCCTATCTGCTGGGCCGGGCCGAGGCGGCGGCGGCGGCGGGGGTGGCGCGCGAGCGGATCTGGCTGGATCCGGGGATCGGCTTCGGCAAGACCCCGGCGCACAATATGGCCCTGACGGCGCGGCTGGGCGAACTGGTCGGGCTGGGCTTTCCAGTGCTTTACGCCGCCAGCCGCAAGCGGACGATCCAGGCGGTGGATGCGACGGCGGTGGAGGCGACCGACCGGCTAGGCGGCTCGTTGGCCCTGGCCCTGGAGGGGGCGCGGCGCGGGGCGCGGATGGTGCGGGTCCATGACGTGCGCGAGACGGTTCAGGCGCTGAAGCTTCAGGCGGCGGTGGCGGCGGCGGAGTGACACGCTTGCCCCCAGCGACGGCCTGGGCCATCTGGTCCCCATGTCCTGGGTGATGTCGATCAATCCGTGGGCGACGCTGGTCGTCGCCGGCCTGCTGGAAGTGCTGTGGGCGTCCGGCCTGAAGTCCGTCAGCCTGCAAAGGCCGCTGACCTCGCTGGGGGTGCTGATCGCCCTGGCGGCCAGCATGATCCTGCTGTGGGTGGCGACCCAGAGGCTGCCGATCGGCACGGCCTATGCGGTCTGGACCGGGATCGGGGCGGTGGGCGCGGCCCTGGTCGGGATCGTCGTATACGGCGAGCCGGCGACGGCGGTGCGGGCGGTGTGCATCCTGCTGATCGTAGCCGGGATCGTGGGCTTAAAGCTGTTTTCGGGAGCCCACGCATGAGCCTCGCTCAAGCAGAGGCCGGCCGCGCGGTCGGCGGTAGCGAAAGAAAAATGGGACGGGTCCTGATCCTGGCGGGGTCGGACAGCGGCGGGGGCGCGGGGGTCCAGGCCGACATCAAGGCGGTGACGATGATGGGCGGGTTCGCCGCCACGGCGATCACGGCCATCACGGTGCAGAACACCCTGGGGGTTCACGGCGTCCATCCCCTGCCGCTGGAGGTCATCACGGCCCAGGCGCGGGCGGTGCTGGAGGACATCGGGACCGATGCGGTCAAGACCGGCATGCTGGGCTCGGTCGAGGTGGTCGAGACGGTGGCGGCCCTGCTGGATGAAGCCAAGGCCCCTGCCGTGGTCGATCCGGTCATGGTGGCCAAGGGCGGCCATCCCCTGCTGCCCGATGCGGCGGTGGAGGCGGTTCGGAGCCTGATGATCCCGCGCGCGGCCCTTCTGACCCCCAATGCGCCCGAGGCCGAGGCCCTGACCGGGCTTGAGGTGCGCGACATCGACGGCCAGAGGCGGGCGGGCGAGGCCCTGCTGAACCTGGGCGCCAAGGCCGTGCTGATGAAGGGCGGCCATGTGGACGGGCCGACGGTGATCGACCTCTTGATGACGGCCGACGGAGAGACGGTGCTGGAGGCCGAGCGGATCGACACCCGCCACACCCACGGCACCGGCTGCACCCTGGCCAGCGCGTGCGCGGCGGGTCTGGCCCTGGGGCGGCCGCTGGAGGTCGCGGTCGCCGAAGCCTGGGCCTATGTCGGCGAGGCGATCCGGCGGGCGCCGGGTCTCGGCGGCGGACACGGGCCGCTGGATCACGGCTGGCCGGTGCGGGGCTGAGGCGGCGGTCCATCGGACACGGAAAAAAGGGTGTCCGATGTGTCCGATCTGTCCGACGGCCATTTTTTTCACAAAGAAAATGGGGGAACTCCGATCGGACTGTCCGGCGGGGCCACGTTCTGCGCGCGTTGCGATGTCAAAGACCGGACCGCCAGTATAGGGCCGCGCGGAAGGGCGCCGGCTGTTTTGACGGGTGAAGCCCTAAGCCTTTGAACCTTTTCGGGCTCGCCTCGACAATCGCGCGCGTAACGGGCGGCGGGCATGGTCCGCCGTTGCGAGGCGGGCCTCCGTTGCGTTCGTCATCCTCGCCCTTGTGGCGAGGATCCAGACGCCCGGTGTTTCCGCAAGGTGCGCCGTCTTTGGCGCCCGGAGTCTGGATCCTGGGGACAAGCCCCAGGATGACGGGACGTGCGGGGGCGCGCATCTGGGGATGATGGCGGACGGCCTCTCCCGCAGGACGGATGGGAAGGGTAAGGGAGGCGGATGAACGCCCCCCTGAGCCAGAAGCTGATCGACATCGTCCGCGCCGATCCCGGCCTGATGCACGTTTTGCGGACGGTGCGGGGGCTGGGCCTGCCCGACTGGCGGCTGGTGTCGGGCGCCGTCTATCAGGCGGTATGGAACGCCAGGACGGGACGGCCGTCGGGATACGGGATCAAGGACTATGACCTGGCCTATTTCGACGGATCGGACCTGTCCTATGAGGCCGAGGACGAGGTGATCAAGCGGGTCGCCGCCGCCTTTGACGAACCCTTCCGCAGCCAGGTCGAGGTGCGCAACCAGGCGCGGGTGCATCTGTGGTTCGAAAACCGGTTCGGCGAGCCCTATGAGGCTCTGCATTCGACCGACGAGGCCCTGGGCCGGTTCGTGGCCCCCGCCTTCGCCGTCGGGGTGCGGCTGGAGGCGGACGATGCGATCACGGTGGCGGCGCCGTTCGGGCTGGAGGATGTGTTCGCCATGGTCGTGCGGCCGAACCCCAACCGGCCGGTGGCCAAGGGCTGGGCCAGGACTGTCGAGAATGCGCGTGGGCGGTGGCCGGAGTTGACGGTGGTTGAATCCGTCTAGGGCGCGCATCCAGGGCGCGCGGCGACACGTATCGGCCGTATGACCCTGACCGACGTCCTCCTCCTCCTGGCCCAGAACCTGGTCCTGATCGTCGCCGTGATGCTGGGGCTGTGGGGCGTGGCGCTGAGGCTGAAGGACGTCAGTTTCGTCGATGCGGTCTGGCCCTTGGGCATGTTGCTGCTGGCCCTGGCCACCCTGCCGCGGACCCACGGCGATCCGACGCGCAAGACCCTGCTGGTCGTGATCTGCGCGGTCTGGGCGCTGCGGCTGGGGCTGCATCTGTTCGGGCGGTGGCGAGCCAGCGGGGCGGACGGCCGCTATGTGCAGATCGTCGAGGATCAGGAACGGAACAAGGGCTGGTCCTTCGCCAAGACGGCCCTGCTGTTCGTCTTTCTGCCCCAGGCCTTTCTGGCCTGGCTGACGGCCCTGCCGGTGCAGCTAGGCCAGGTCGCCGACGCGCCGGCGGCGGGGGGGCTCGCCCTGATCGGGGCGGGGCTG
>NZ_JBWKZJ010000063.1:0-6980 GCF_059424365.1 Brevundimonas sp. GW456-12-10-14-LB3 | reverse complement strand
GGCTCGCCCTGATCGGGGCGGGGCTGGCCCTGGCGGGGATCGTCATCGAAAGCACGGGCGACGCCCAGCTGGCGGCCTTCAGAAGCGATCCAGCCAATAAGGGCAAGGTGCTGGACACCGGCCTGTGGCGCTATACGCGCCATCCGAACTATTTCGGCGACGCCTGCGTCTGGTGGGGGCTGTGGCTGATCGCGGCGGAGACGGGCGTGGGCCTGTGGTCCATCGCCGGGCCGATCTTCCTGACCTTCACCCTGACGCGCTGGTCGGGGATCGGGATTACCGAAAAGGCGATCAACCGGTCGCGGCCGGGCTATGCGGACTATGTGAAGCGGACGAGTGCGTTTGTGCCGTGGCCGCCGAAGAAGGGGTGAGGTCCGCTTCTCCCCGTCATCCTCGGGTCAAGCCCGAGGATGACGACAAGGCATGGATGACGGACGTGTCGGGACGAGGCGCGAAAAAGCCCCCGCCGCGAACGACGGGGGCTTTGAACCGAGGCGCGACGGCGTCTTAGTTGGTGGTCGGGGTGTTGTGGGTGGTCATGCCGCCGTCGGCGTTGCCGCCCTGTTGCTCGATCTGGTCGGCGCGGCGGTCGGCGTTTTCCTCGACCTGGTCGGCCTGACGGTTCAGGGCGTCCTTCTGAGCGTCGGTCGGGGCGGCGTCGGCCTGGGCTTCCAGCTGGTCGGCGCGGGCTTCGCCCTGGGCCTCGACGGCGTCGGCGCGGTTCTCGGCGGCCTTGTCGGCGGCGCTTTCACCACAGGCGGCGACGCCCGACAGGACGAACAGGGAGGCGGCGGCGACAGCGATCTTTTTCATGACGTTTCCTTCCATTGTGGAGGCAGGGAAACGTCACGGCGGCGGTTCAGTTCACGCCGCCGTGAGCTTTTCGTGATCTCAGCCCTCGGCCTCGGCGAAGGCGACCCGCGCGGCGCCCAGGAGGGCGGCGTGTTTGTGCATGATCACCTTGGTCGGGATCTCCTGCATATATTCCTTGAACCGGCCCTTTCGCTCGAACCTCTGGCGGAAGGGGCTGGCCTTGATGAAGGGCAGGATGCGCGGGACGATGCCCCCGGCGATATAGACGCCGCCGCGCGCGCCGGTGGTCAGGGCGATGTCGCCGGCGACCGCGCCCAGGATGGCGCAGAAGCGGGCCAGGGTGGCGCCGCAGGGGCTGTTCGGATCGGCCAGGGCCGTCGCGGTGATCTGGGCCGGGTCGTCGATATGGGTCTCGCGGCCGTCGATCTCGGCCAGGGCCCGGTGCATGTTCAGGAGGCCGGGGCCGCAGATCAGACGCTCGATCGAGACGCGGTCATAGCGGCGGCGCAGGATGCGCAGGATCTCGTCCTCGACCGGATCGCCGGGGGGGAAGCAGGCGTGGCCGCCTTCGGACGGCATGGCCATCTCCTTGCCGTGGGCGTCGCGCACCAGGGCCGAGACGCCGAAACCGGTGCCGGGGCCCAGGACGGCCACGGTCGAATGGGGATCGCCGTCGACGGGGCCGCCCAGGCTTTCCAGCTGGTCTTGCGGCACGATGGGGGCGCCCCAGGCCAGGGCCTCGAAGTCGTTGATCAGCTTGACCGGCGAAAGACCCAGGGTCGAAAGCTCGCTTTCCGACACCTGCCAGGGAGAGTTGGTCAGGTCGATGGCGCCGTCGGTGACGGGGCCGGCCACGGCGATGACGCCGCCGGTCGGCTTGACCTCGCAGCCCTCGATGAAGGCGGCGACCCCTTCCAGGAAGGTCGGATAGGTTTCGGCCGGGAAGCTCTCGTGGTGGTCCAGCACGGGCTTGCCGTCGATCATGCGAGCGACGGCGAAACGGGCGTTGGTGCCGCCGACGTCTCCGACGAGGAGGGTCTTGTCAGTCATAGGGTCGTTTCCTGCAGTCGGTGCGTCGGATCAGGCGTCGACGGTCCGGTCGACGAGATTGGGGTCGGGCGGGGTGTCCGTATGGGCCTGGGCGCCGGAGGGGAAGGCGAAACAGACGGTGGCGCCCTCTTCGGCCGTCGTGACCACATGGCGGAAGGCGCCGAACAGCTCACGGCCGTAGCCCCAGGCCGAGCCCTCGGCGTGGACGCTGGAACGGATCGCGGCGGGCCGGGCGGTCAGGCCGTCGACGCCGACCGTGGTCAGAACCCCGGCCTCGGCGTCCAGACGGATGACGTCGCCGTCCTTCACATGGGCCAGGGGGCCGCCGGCGAGGGCCTCAGGGCTGACGTGGATGGCGGCCGGGGTCTTGCCGCTGGCGCCCGACATGCGGCCGTCGGTGACGAAGGCGACCTTGAACCCCTTGTCCTGGATGACCGACAGGGCCGGCGACAGGCTGTGCAGCTCGGGCATGCCGTTGGCCTTGGGGCCCTGAAAGCGCAGGACCACGACCACGTCGCGGAACAGTTTGCCGTCCTTGAAGGCCTGGAGCGCGTCTTCCTGGGTTTCGAAGACGGCGGCGGGGGCCTCGACGATGCGGTTCTCGGGCTTGACCGCCGAGACCTTGATGACGGCGCGGCCGAGGTCGCCCTGGACCAGGCGCAGGCCCCCCTCCTTGTCGAAGGGATCGGAGGCGGGGCGCAGGATGTCGCGATCGAGGCTTTCCTTGACCCCGTCGCGCCAGACCAGCTGGCCGTCCACCATCGACGGTTCCTGGAAATAGGGCTCGATCCCCCCACCCTTTCCAGGAGGGCCCATGATGGTGACGACATCGGTGTGGATATGGCCGTGCTCGGCCAGTTCGCGCGCCACGAAGGCGACGCCCCCGGCGGCCTGGAAGGCGTTCACATCGGCCGAGCCGTTGGGATAGACCCGCGCCAGCAGGGGGGTGACGGACGACAGCTCGTCCATGTCGGTCCAGTCGATCAGCACCCCCGCCGCCCGCGCCATGGCGACCAGGTGGATGGCGTGGTTGGTCGAGCCGCCGGTGGCCAACAGGGCCACGATCATGTTGACGATGGACTTTTCGTCGATGACGTCGGCCATGCGGCACTCGCCGCTGCGGGCCAGTTCGACCGCCCGTTTCGCCGCCGCCGCCGTCAGGGCGTCGCGCAGGCCGGTGTCGGGATGGACGAAGGCGGTGGAGGGCATGTGCAAGCCCCCCAGCTCCATCATCATCTGGTTGGAGTTGGCGGTGCCGTAGAAGGTGCAGGTGCCGGGCGAGTGGTAGGAGCCGATCTCGCTTTCCAGCAGGGTCTGGCGATCGACCTTGTTCTGGGCGTATTCGGCGCGGACGCGGGCTTTCTCCGCGTTCGGAATGCCCGAGGGCATGGGGCCGGCCGGGGCGAAGACGACGGGCAGATGGCCGAAGGCCAGGGCCCCCATGAAAAGGCCGGGCACGATCTTGTCGCAGACCCCCAGCATCAGGGCCGCGTCGAAGGCGTCGTGCGTCAGGGCCACGCCCGCCGACATGGCGATGACGTCGCGGCTGAACAGGGACAGCTCCATGCCGGGGCGACCCTGGGTGACGCCGTCGCACATGGCGGGGGTGCCGCCGGCGACCTGGGCCGTGGCGCCGACCTGACGCACCGCTTCGCGGACCACGCCGGGGAAGCGCTCGAACGGCTGGTGGGCCGACAGCATGTCGTTATAGGCGGTGACGATGCCCAGGTTGGGCTTGGACCCGTCCATCGCCGTCAACTTGTCGGCTATGGTCTGGCCGGCGAAGGCGTGGGCCCAGTTGGCGCAGGAGAGCTTGGCGCGGCCGGCGCCGGAATCGCGGGCGGCGTCCATGCGGCGCAGATAGTCGGCGCGGGTCGCGCGGCTCTTTTCGACGATGCGGGCGGTGACCGCCGCCACGGTGGGGTGAAGCGCCATATCAGCCTTCCTCCGTCCACAGAACTTCAAGGGAAACGTTCGCCGCGATCAGGGCGGCGATGGGCTGGATCTTGGGATCGCCCTTGGCCTGCTCTTCAAAGACCCGGCGTTTGGCGGCGCCCTTCAGGCCCAGGATCACCCGGCCGGCGGACATCAGATAGGGCAGGTTGATCGACAGGCGCTCGATCGTCGGCGCGGCGCCGTCGCGGCCGTGGGGCACGCCCAGCACCGTCGGCTTCAGCGTCGGGGTCAGAAGCGTCTTCAAGGTGGGGCTGTCAGGGAACATGGAGCAGATATGGCCGTCCTCCCCCATGCCGAGAAGGACCGCGTCGAAACGCCCGCCCGCATCGGCCAGGGCGTGGGCGGCGACGATGGCGGCCCGGTCCACCGTGACCTCGGGCGTATAGAGGGGGATGAAGCGGGCGGCGGCCGCCTTGTCCTGCAACAGGACGTCGCGGATCAGCCGGGCGTTGGACTCAGGCGAGGTCTCGGGGACGTAGCGTTCGTCCACCAGGGTGACGGCGATCCTGGCCCAGTCCAGGTCGGTCGCAGCGAGGCGGCGATAGACGGGGGCGGGGGTGGTCCCGCCGGGGCCGGCGAAGACGGCGGAGTCCTTGTCGCGGACGGCGGCGCCCAGGGTCTCGGCCAGGCGGGCGGCGATGGCCTCGGCCCAGGCGTCGACGGTGGGGAAGGTTTCGATGGGGTGGGGCATTCTAACAGTCCTTCCTTCCGTCATCCTCGGGCTTGACCCGAGGATCGGAGGTGGCGGCGAGGAAGATGTCTCGCGTCATCGCACCAGCGGGCTGAACGTCCGGTCCTCGGGTCAAGCCCGAGGATGAGGGTGCAAAAAACTCACACATTGGTCGTGTTCCAGTCGCGGCCGGTGCGGATCATCAGCATGTCGGCGCTGTCGGGGCCCCAGGTTCCGGCGACGTATTCGTCGGGCTTATGGCCGGATTCAGCCCAGGCCTCGGCGACCTCATCGACCCATTTCCACGCCTGTTCGGCCTCGTCGCGGCGGACGAACAGGGTGGAGTCGCCCGCCATGGCGTCCAGCAGCAGCCGCTCATAGGCGATGCGGCGGCGCGGGGGGGCGGCGGACTTGCCGTCCACGCCCCAGGACAGGCTCATGGTGATGGGCTGGAGCTGCATCCGCTTGTCCAGGCCGGGCCGCTTGTTCATCACCGTCAGGGAGATGTCCTCCTCGGGCTGAAGCTCGATGATCATGCGGTTGGCCAGCGCCTCGCCCTCTTCATCGTCGAAGATGGAGTGGGGCACGGGCTTGAACTGGATGACGATTTCGGTGCGCTTCTCGGGCAGGCGCTTGCCGGTGCGCATGAAGAAGGGCACGCCCGCCCAGCGCCAGTTGTCGATGTCGGCCCGGATGGCGACGAAGGTCTCGGTGTCGGACGGGGCGCCGCGCTCCTCGATATAGCCCTTGGCCGGCCTGCCCTCGGACACGCCCGCCACATACTGGCCGCGCACGGTGACGCGCTCGGCCTCCTCGTGGGTGATGGGTCGGAGGGACCGCAGCACCTTGACCTTTTCGTTGCGCAGAGACTCCGGGTCCAGGTCGCTGGGCGGCTCCATGGCGACCAGGCACAGCAGCTGGAGCATGTGGTTCTGGAGCATGTCGCGCAATGCGCCGTACTCGTCATAGTAGGGCCAGCGGTCGCCGACCCCCACCGTTTCACCGATGGTGATCTGGACGTGGTCGATCGTCAGATTGTTCCAAAGCGGCTCGAAGATGGTGTTGCCGAACCGCAGGGCCGTCAGATTCTGGACCGTCTCCTTGCCCAGATAGTGGTCGATGCGGAACACCTGGTCCTCGCGGAAGGCGTGGGCCACGGCGTCGTCGATCTCGAGGAAGGACTTCAGGTCGCGGCCGACCGGCTTCTCCAGCACGATGCGGCAGTTGCGCTCGGCCAGACCCGCCGCCTTCATCGCCGTGACGATGCGGCCATAAAGCGAGGGGGAAACGGCCAGGAAGGAGGTGACCTCGCCGTCGCCGACCTTGTCCTTCAGCGGCTTCAGGCTGTCGGCCGAGGTGGCGTCCACCGCCAGATAGTCGAGCCGGGCCTTCATCCGGGTCCAGGAATGGTCGTCCCAGGCCTGATCCTGTTCGGCGCGAGCCTTCACCGCCTCATGGACCTTGGCGACATAGTCCTCAGCCGTCTCCTCGGAGCGGGCGGCGCCGATGATCTTCAGGCCGTCGGGCAGGAGTCCGTCGTGTTCCAGGAAGTAGAGCGAAGGCAACAGCATCCGCATCGCCAGATCGCCGCCGCCGCCGAACAGAATGAGAGCCGCCATCGAAATTCCCTCGAATATCCCATTTGTCGGGACGAACGCCTTTACGGCCTAGAGCATGATCGTTTCGGACGGAACCGCTTCGCGGTTCCGACAGAAGCGTGAATCATGCTCTCGGTTTGATCTGGAGCCTGATTCACGGCTTCAGCGGAATCGCGAAGCGATTCCACTTCAACCGATCAGGCTCTAGTCTTTGGGCCTTTGCCCGCTTCCGCCCGCGAGGCCAACACGTCCAGCACGTCCTGAAACACCATGTTACGGACATGGAGAAGCACCAAGAGGTGATAGATCAAATCCGCCGCCTCGCCGGCGAGTTCCTCATCCGGGCCGGCGACGCCCGCCAGGGCGGTCTCGACGCCTTCTTCGCCGACCTTCTGGGCGATGCGTTTGGCGCCCTGGGCGACCAGTTTGGCGGTCCAGCTTTCTGACGGATCGGCGGCGGCCCGTTCGGCGATGGTCCGCTCCAGCCGGGCGATGCGGCCCAGGCCCGGCGCGTCGGCCGCGCCGAAACAGCTGGTGCGGTTCAGATGGCAGGCGTTTCCGACGGGATCGACCGCCAGGACCAGGGCGTCGCCGTCGCAGTCGGGGGTGATGGAGACGACCCGCAGCCGGTCGCCCGAGGTCTCGCCCTTTCTCCAGCGCCCGCCGCGCGAGCGGGAGAAGAAGGTGGCCTCACCCGACTGGATCGTCTCGTCCAGGGCGGCGCGATCCATATAGGCCAGGGTCAGGACCTGGAGCGTGGCGGCGTCCTGGACCACCACGGGGACCAGGCCGTTTCCTTTTTCGAAGTCGATGGCAGCGGGGTCGATCATGGGGTGATCTCCTCAAAAATCCTCCCCCTCTGGGGGAGGGGGACCGCCCGAAGGGTGGTGGAG
>NZ_JBWKZJ010000062.1:0-7102 GCF_059424365.1 Brevundimonas sp. GW456-12-10-14-LB3 | reverse complement strand
GCGGCGGGCTCGGCCGCCGTCAGCATCAGGGCCAGGACCGGCGCAGCCAGCAGGATCGAGAGCCGCCTCACGCCGGCCTCCGCCGTCGCGCGCCGACGCCCAGCCGCAGCCGGCGATCCAGCAGGGACAAAAGCCCCCCAAAGGCCATGATCATCGGCCCGAGGAAGATCAGCCGCGCCCAGGGATTCCAGTACAGTCGGAGGACCCAGGCAGGAGCCTCAGGCGTTCCTGCCCGCTCGCCCATCACCACATAGACGTCGTCCAGACCCCGGAAATCCAGACCGACCTCGGTCGTGGTCTGGCCGCCCGCGGGAAAGAAGCGGCGCTCGGCCGTGACGGTCTTCGCCCGGCCCCGGTCGTTGGAGGGCCGCACGGTCAGCCGGCCCTGTTCGGCCAGATAGTTGGGGCCTTCGACCACCCGCACCTGATCCAGGGTGACGGTCCAGGGGCCGGCGGAAACGCTTTGGCCCAAGGTTAGGGCGCGGGCCGCCTCGGCCTTGAAGCCGGTCTCGACCACCGCCCCCAGGATGAAGACGCCCAGGCCCAGATGGGCCAGGCTCATACCCCAGGCGCCGAGCGGCAGGCCCTTGAGGCGACGCAGGGTCTCGGCAGTCGAGGCGCGAAACAGCCGCGTCCGTTCGGCGACCTCGACCAAGGCGCCCAGGATCAGCCAGGCGCCCAGACCGATCCCGGCGGCGGCCAACGCCTTCTTCGGCGACCACAGGGCGTAGGCGGCAAGGGCGCAGGCCAGGGCCAGACCCGCCGCGACCGCCAGCCTCTGCGTCGCCCCAGGCAGGTCGCCGCGCTTCCAGGCCAGCAGAGGCCCCGCAGGCAGGATCAGGAAGGCGACCGTCATCAGCGGAACGAAGGTGGCGGCGAAATAGGGCGGGCCGACCGAAATGGTCGCGCCGGAGGCCGCCTCCAGGATCAGGGGATAGAGGGTGCCCAAAAGCACGGTCGCCGCCGCCGCCGTCAGGAACAGATTGTTCAGCACCAGGGCGCCCTCGCGGCTGACCGGAGCGAACAGGCCGCCGCCCTTCAGCTGGGGCGCGCGCCAGGCGAACAGGGCGAAGGCGGCGCCGGCCGTGAGGCCCAGGATGGCCAGCAGCATCATCCCGCGCTGGGGATCAACGGCGAAGGCGTGGACGCTGGTCAGGACGCCCGATCGCACCAGGAAGGCGCCCAGCATGGAGAAGCTGAAGGCCAGGAGGGCCAGAAAGACGGTCCAGCCCGCCAGGGCTCCGCGCCGCTCGGTCACCACCGCGCTGTGCAGCAGGGCCGCGCCGGCCAGCCAGGGCATGAAGCTGGCGTTCTCGACCGGATCCCAGAACCACCAGCCGCCCCAGCCCAGCTCGTAATAGGCCCAGAAGGAGCCCAGCGTGATGCCGACCGTCAGAAAGGCCCAGCTGGCCAAAGCCCAGGGGCGCACCCACCGACCCCAGGCGGGCCAGAAGGCGGTCTGCGCCCGCCCCTCGATCAGGGCGGCGACCGCCAGGGAAAAGCAGACGGAGAAGCCGACATAGCCGGCGTAGAGCAGCGGCGGATGGACGGCCAGGGCCGGGTCCTGAAGCAAGGGGTTCAGCGAGGCGCCCTGAAACGTCGCGGGATCCAGGCGCACAAAGGGGCTGGAGGTGAAGACGGCGAAGGCCAGGAACAGCGAGCCCAGAGCGCCTTGGGTCGCCACGGCCGAGGCCTTCAGCCCGAACGGCAGGCCGCGCGCGCGGGCCAGGACGGCGCCGAAGACCGTCAGGACCAGGCACCACAGCAAGAGTGACCCCTCGTGACTGCCCCAGGCGCCGGCGACCTTGTACAGCATCGGCTTGTCGGTGTGGCTGTTGGCCGCGACGTTGGAGACCGAAAAGTCCGAGACGACGAAGGCGTAGATCAGGGCCGCGAAACTGAGGGCGACGGCGCCCGCCGCCGCCAAGGCCGCGCCTTGCGCCGCGCCGGCCAGGACGGCACTGCGCCGCCAGCGCCCCGCGGCGGACAAGCCTGTCTGCAGGATCGACAGGGCCAGGGCCAGGGCCAGGGCGAACGCCCCCAGTTCCACAATCATAGGGTTTTTGTCGCGCTATCGGCCTGCGACCGAGTTGAGCGCATGTTCGTCGCCTCCGGTCGCCATTCGCCCTTGGCCTTGATCCGATCGGCGACCTCGCGCGGCATGTAGTTCTCGTCGTGCTTGGCCAGAACCTGGCTGGCGTGGAAGACGCGGTCGGCGCCGAACGATCCTTGCGCCACGATCCCCTGACCCTCGCGGAACAGGTCGGGCAGGTCGCCGTGATACTGGACCTGGGTCGCGGCGATATTGTCGGTGACGGTGAAGACGACCAGTCCGTCGCCGGACTTGCGCACACTGCCCGTCTCGACCAGGCCGCCCAGCCGGATGTTGCGGCCTTCCGGCGCCTTGTCGACCGTGGCCTCGGACGGGGAGTAGAAGAAGGTCACGCTGTCCTGCATGGCCCACAGCGATAGGCCGACCGCCAGGGCCAGGATCGGCGCCACGGCGGCGACGACCCACAGGCGACGGCGCGCCTTCGGCGATTTCGGCAGCCAGCTCATGACTTAGCGGTCCCGCTCCCCGACGGATTTTTCTTTCCGTCTACAGAGGCCGGCGCCCCGCGCCAACGGCTCATTCCACCCTCGGCAGGCGGCGTTCCAGATCCTGGCGACGCGGATCGGCCGGATCGAGGGCGGCGATCAGCGGCGTCCACATGGCCCGCGTCACGGCGGCATCCCCTCGACGCAAGGCCGCCTCGCCCAGGAAGAAGCGGGCGCCCAGCTGATCGGGATCGTGTTTCACCGCCTGGCGGAAGGCGGCCTCGGCGTCGGCGCCGATCTGGTCGTCATTGGCCCGCACCAGGCTTTCGCCCAGCCGCGCCCAGGCCTGGGCGTTCTCGGGCTCCCGCTCGATCAGCCGACGAAAGGCCGAGGCGGCGCCCAAGGGGTCGTCGGCGGCGAAACGGGCCGCGCCCAGCATGGCCAGGGCCTGGGGGTCGTTCGGTCGATCCTGGGCCGCGCGCGCCGCCACAGCCGCCAGTTGGGCCGGCTGCAGCGTCTCCAGCCGGGTGGACCAGTCATCCACCCGCCGCTGATAGGCTTGGTCCGGCAGGCCCGGCGATCCGGTCAGGATGTAAAGCCCCAGGGCGGCGGCCGTCGCGGCGGCGATCCCGCTCAGAACCCACAGCCGGTCGCGACGGCCCGTCTGGGGCGCCGGCGTCGTCCCTGACTGCCCGGCCAGCAGACGCCGGGCCGCCTCGGCGCGCGCCGCCGCATGGGCGGCCTCGTCCAGCAGCCCCCGCGCCTTCAGACGGTCCAGTTCGGCCAGTTCGCGCGCCCCGATCTCGGCCTGCGTCGCCGGAGTCGGGTCGGCGCCGGAACGCGCGCCGGTCAGCACCAGAAGGGCGGCGCCGGCCGCCGCGAGACCGGTCATTATCCAGAAGGCGATCATCCCCGCCGTCTATCGCATCAGGCGGCGGCGGGCGAGGCCCCTTGGGTCGCCAGAAGCGCCTCGGCGGCGGCGGCGCGACGTCGCACCGCCCGCGCGGCCTCCAGCGCGTCGATCAAGGTCAGGAACCGCGCCGCGACGCCGACCAGACGCAAGGGTCCCTCCGGCTGGGCGACCTGGCCGTCCGCCAGATGATCCAGGGCCTCATTGGCCCAGATGGACAGATAGTCGGTCAGCTCGGTCTTCAAGGCCATCCGATCCGCCTCGCAGCCGAAGACGACGGCGACGCCTCTCAGCCCCCCGACGGCGTTCAGCAGGCCGGCGGCCGCCTCGACCGCCTCGCCCGTCGCGGGCGCGTCCAGCCAGGGCGAGAGTCGCGTCATCCGGCCGCTCAGCCTCTGCCGCTTCATCGGCAGGGCCGCATGGACGGCGGCCGAGGCGGACTTCATCAGGCCGGACATCTGACCCGCCACCTGGATCCGCGCCATCCGGGCGGCCCGCCCCCAGGGCGAGTCCGGCCGCAGTTGCAGACACAGGTCGATCTCGCCCAGCACCCCGGCGCACCAGGCGACCTCCTGAACCACCTCGGCCATGGCGGCCTCGTCCGGGCCGGGCCGGGCGGCGGCGATCCGTGCGACGCGCGTCGTGACCGAGGCCAGCAGACGTTCGACAAAGACGCCCATGTCCGAATGGCTCAGCATCGCCTCCTTATCGGCGAGGCGATTGGTGCGGGTCACGACACGCAGCATCCGTTCGGCGTCGGCGACATGGGCGAAGAGGATGTCGACCATCCGGCGCCCGCCTTCGGGCGAGACGGCAAGACAGTCCTGGATCAACAGGCGCAGTCCCGCCGCCTGTTCGTCGTCGGGACGGTCGAGCCAGGCAGGCAAACGCGGCGTAGCGGTTCGCGCCAAGGGGGCCAGGTCGAAACAGCCGGCGAGCTCCGCCGGGGTCGGAGCGGGGGCGGCGGCCGGCGACAGGTTCGAAACCGGCGCCGGCGGAGACGGATCGGCCCAGACGTCGCCGGGCCGATCCCGCAGCACAGCCGCCGCCCGGGCGCACAGACGATCGGCGACCAGGGTCCAGTCGCCGTGCGACGGACCCGCCCCGTCCAGCAGGCTGAGATAGGGCTCGTCGCCGATCTTGGCCTCGCGCCAGAGACGGGCCAGAACCGGCCGGGGAAAGGTCAGGGCCGCCACTTGGTCGGCGCGCGGCCGGAACAGGGGGATCAGCGGCGCGAACGCCTGATCCCGGCGGGCGCGATCGCGGATTTCCGCCTGAATCAGGATCGCCAGTTCGCCCGCCTTGTCGCCCGGCAGTCCGCCGACAGCCGCCTCCAGCTGCGCCAGACCGTCATCGGGGCAGGCCTGGACGACCGCCTCCAGGGCGGCGCGATGGGCGGCGGACAGGGCAGTCAAGACGGTTCCCTGGGTAAGATTTGAGGCCCGACCCTGCACCAATGTGATTAACAACGGCTTGGCGCCCCTTGAGCCGGTCGCGCGGCGCGCCATATTCCCGCCACCACCACGCCAGGCGCCATTCGCCGCAGGAACGGGAGCGCCCATGCCGGTTATCGAGATCCAAGGTCTGACCAAGACCTATCCGTCGGGTCTTCAGGCCCTGAAGCGGGTCGATCTGACCATAGACAGGGGCGAGATCTTCGCCCTGTTGGGGCCGAACGGGGCCGGCAAGACCACCCTGATCTCGATCATCTGCGGCATCGTCAACGCCACCACGGGGACTGTGGTGGCCGACGGCCACGACATCCGCAAGGATTTCCGCGCCGCTCGGATGAAGATCGGCCTGGTGCCGCAGGAGCTGACCACCGACGCCTTCGAGACGGTGCTGGCCACCGTCACCTTCAGCCGGGGCCTGTTCGGCAAGCCGGGGAACCCCGCCCTGATCGAACAGATTCTGAAGGACCTGTCCCTGTGGGACAAGCGCGACGCCAAGATCATGACCCTGTCGGGCGGGATGAAGCGCCGGGTGATGATCGCCAAGGCCCTGAGCCACGAGCCGGACATCCTGTTCCTGGACGAACCGACCGCCGGGGTGGACGTCGAACTGCGCCGCGACATGTGGGCCATGGTGCGCAAACTGCGCGAGCGCGGCGTCACCATCATCCTGACCACCCACTATATCGAAGAGGCCGAGGAGATGGCCGACCGGGTGGGCGTCATCCTCAAGGGCGAGCTGATCCTGGTCGAGGAGAAGACCGCCCTGATGAAGAAGCTGGGCAAGAAGACCCTGACCCTGAACCTGGTCGAACCCCTGACCGCCCTGCCCGCCGACCTGTCGGACTGGGACCTGAGGCTGAGCCCGGACGGGGGCGAGCTGGAATACAGTTTCGACGCCAACGCCGAAGACACTGGCATGCCCGCCCTGATCCGCCGGCTGGACCGGTTGGAGATCGGCTTCAAAGACCTGAACACCCGCCAGAGCTCGCTGGAAGACATCTTTGTCAGCCTGGTCCACCGCGACGGAGAGGCTGCCTGATGACCTTCAACGGATACGGCGTCTGGGCCATCTATCGGTTCGAAATGGCCCGGGCGCTGCGCACCCTGTGGCAGAGCGTGGTCACGCCGGTGATCACCACCGCCCTCTATTTCGTCGTCTTCGGCAGCGCCATCGGCGGGCGGATGGAGGCGGTGGACGGGGTGGCCTACGGCGCCTTCATCGTGCCCGGGCTGATCATGCTGAGCCTGTTCACCCAGTCGATCTTCAACGCCTCCTTCGGCATCTATTTCCCCAAGTTCACGGGGACCATCTATGAGATCCTGTCGGCGCCCGTGTCGTCGCTGGAGGTGGTGATCGCCTATGTCGGGGCGGCGGCGACCAAGTCGGCGGTGCTGGGGCTGATCATCCTGGCGACGGCGGCCCTGTTCGTGCCGCTTCAGGTGCTGCATCCGGTGATGATGCTGGCCATGCTGGTGCTGATTTCGGTGACCTTCAGCCTGTTCGGCTTCATCATCGGCATCTGGGCCGGCAGTTTCGAACAGCTGAACTTCATTCCCATGCTGATCGTGACGCCCCTGACCTTCCTTGGCGGCTCCTTCTATTCGATCGACATGCTGCCGGAGGGCTGGCGCACGGTCGCCCTGTTCAATCCGGTAGTCTATCTGATCTCGGGCTTCCGCTGGACCTTCTACGGCCAGGGTGACGTGGCGATCGGGATCAGCGTGGCCGCGACCCTGGGCTTCTTCGCCCTGTGCCTGGGCGTGGTCATGTGGATGTTCAAGACCGGCTATCGGCTGAAGGCCTAGACTTCCAAATCCAGGCGTCACGAAACCGGCCAGATCGCCAGCGATTAGAGCAACATGTCCGACGATAAGAAGACCGTTTCCGATCCAGCGCCCCAGCCGTCCCCTGGCGAACCCTTCGTCCGCAAGGCAGTCACCTGGGGTCGGATGCCCGTGACGACCTTTCACGTCGGCCCGGTGCCCGTCGCGCCCAATCCGCTGGACCGGATTCCGGATCGGCCGCCGCTGAAGACGCCGTTGACCACTGCGCCCGAGGGGCGAGCGCAAGGTCGGCAAGGTCAGGCGTCCGGCCTGCTTCAGGGCGGCCTGCACCCGCAGCGCCCCGCGCCCGCGCCGCGTCCGAGAGCCGGCGCGAGCATTCTGGCCGGTTCGTTGATCCCTCAGGCCCGTCCCGCCC
>NZ_JBWKZJ010000061.1:0-7293 GCF_059424365.1 Brevundimonas sp. GW456-12-10-14-LB3 | reverse complement strand
CTTCGCGGTCCCCCTCCCCCGACGGGGGAGGATTTTCGTCCGATCAAACATCCAGCACCCAGGTGTCCTTGGTTCCGCCGCCCTGGCTGGAGTTGACCACCAGCGACCCCTCCTTCAACGCCACCCGCGTCAGCCCGCCCGGCGCGACCCGCACCCCGGCCGGACTGGACAGGACGAAGGGCCGAAGATCGACGTGGCGCGGCGACAGGGCTCCGCCGTTCAGGGTCGGGGCCGTCGACAGGCTCAGCGTCGGCTGGGCGATGAAGTCGTCGGGATCGGCGATCAGCTTGGCGCGGAAGGCCTCGATCTCGGCCTGGGTCGAGGTGGGCCCCACCAGCATGCCGTAGCCGCCCGATCCACCGACCTCCTTGACCACCAGTTCCGGCAGCTTCTCCAGCACCTCCTTCAGCGCCTCCGGCTCGCGGCAGCGCCAGGTCGGCACATTCTTCAATATGGCGTCCTCGCCGGTGAAGAAGCGGATGATCTCGGGCATATAGGTATAGACGGCCTTGTCGTCGGCCACCCCGGTCCCGACCGCATTGGCCAGGGTCACACGCCCGGCGAAATAGGCCGACATCAGCCCCGGCGCCCCGACCGCCGAATCCGGCATGAAGGTCAGGGGGTCGATGAAGTCGTCGTCGATGCGGCGATAGATGACGTCGACCCGCTTGGGGCCTTCGGTCGTGCGCATATAGACGGTGTCGTCATTGACGAAGAGATCCCCGCCCTCGACCAGTTCGACCCCCAGCTTGTCGGCCAGGAAGCTGTGCTCGTAATAGGCCGAGTTGAACGGCCCCGGCGTCAGGACCACGATGGTCGGGTCCTCGCCCGCCCCCGACGGCGCCGAGGCCTGGAGCGAACGCAGCAGCATGTCGGTATAGATTTCGACCGGCCGCACCGCATGTTCGGCGAACAGGTCGGGGAACAGCCGCATCATCATCTCGCGGTTCTCCAGCATATAGGAGACCCCGGACGGGGTGCGGACATTGTCCTCCAGCACGTAAAAACCGTCCTCGCCCGTGCGGACCAGATCGACCCCGGCGATATGACACCAGACGTCGCCGGGCGGACGCCGCCCCTGCATCTCGGGCCGATAATGCGGATTGGTCAGGATCAGGTCGGCGGGCACGATCCCGGCGCGGATACAGTCCTGCGGCCCGTAGATGTCCTTCAGAAAGGCGTTGATGGCGGTGACCCGCTGCTTCAGCCCCTTCTCCAGACCGCCCCATTCATCAGCGCCGATGATGCGCGGCACGACGTCGAACGGGATCAGCCGCTCGTTGGATTCCTCGTCGCCATAGACGGCGAAGGTCACCCCCATGCGGCGGAAGAACAGCTCCGCCTGGCGCGAGCGCGCCTGCAGCAGATCCGGCGGGGCGTTTTCCAGCCAGGCCGCCAGGGTCTTGTAGCTGTCGCGGATCGCGCCGGATCCGCCGCCGTTCATTTCGTCGAAAGCTCTCGTCATCCGCCCCCGCCGCGTTGAGATCACAGCTTGATCGCGACCCAACGAAAAGCGCAACAGTTTTGTTGCACTGCGGCGAAGCTTCAACAACCAGACCCTCCCCCGCCTGCGGGAGAGGTGGCCCGTCGATCGCGCAGCGATCCAGGGTCGGAGAGTGAAGTTCTGCTCAAAGCAAGAAGACTTCCCCCATCGCCAGGCGTGTCGCTTCGCGCCACGGCCTGACACTTCCCCCGCAAGCGGTGGAAGGTCGGGTAAAAATCACACCCCCACCGCCTTCATCGAAACCGAGACGTCCGCCAGCTTGGCCGGATCCACCGGCGTCGCCTTTCCGATCAGCTGTTTGCCCGCCATGAACTCCGGCGGAGCATTGACCGCCTCGACGCAGACCACCCGGTCGCCGTTCAGGTGAAACACCGCAAATCCCCCCGCCGACGGATCGCCCCGCACCACCTGACGGTCCGCCTCGAACGGCAGGCCCGCGATCTGAAGTTTGAAGTCGTACTGATCGGACCAGAACCACGGCACCTCCGGCGCTGGCCCCGGTCGCCCGACGATGGCAGCCGCCGCCTGTTTGGCCTGTTCCAGGGCGTTGGGCACGCTCTCCAGCCGGTGCGAGACCCCGCCGTGCACGGGAATCGGCCGGCGCGTCATGTCGCCGACGGCGAAGATGGCCGGATCGCTGGTCCGCGCCTGATCGTCCACCACCACCCCGTCGTCGCAGCGCAGGCCCGCCGACCGCGCCAGGCTTTCGCCGGCCAGCGCCCCGACCCCGACCAGTACCGCATCCGCCTGCACCGTCGACCCGTCGGCCAGGGTCACGCCGTCATGGGCGACCGCGACCACCTCGGCGCCCGTGATGATCTCCACCCCCCGCGCCCGGTGCTGGGCGGTGAAGAAGGCCGACAGGGTCTCCGACGCCACCCGCGCCAGCACGCGCGGCGCCCGTTCGATCACCACCGCCTCGGCGCCCAAGGCGCGGGCCGAGGCCGCCGCCTCCAGACCCACATAGCCGCCGCCGACCACCGCCAGCCGTTTGCCCGGCCCCAGCACGGCCTTCAGCCGCTCGGCGTCCTTCAGCGTCCTCAGCTCCAGCAGGTCGGGATGGTCCCCGCCCGGAACCGGCAGTTTGCGCGCCGTCGATCCCGTCGCCAGCACCAGGACGTCATAGGGTTCGCTCGAGCCGTCGTGGAAGGCGACCGTCTTCGCCTCCGGGTCCACCGACACGGCGACAGTCGAGGGTCGAAACGCGATCCCCTGCTCCTGATAGAAGCTCAGCGGCCGCAGCAGCAGCGCCTCCAGATCCGCCTCCCCCTTCAGCCAGGCCTTGGACAGGGGCGGCCGCTGATAGGGCGGCGCATCCTCCTCGCCGACCAGAACAATGGGGCCTTCATGCCCGTACTGCCGCAGAAAGGCCGCGACGGAGCCGCCGGCGTGGCCGGCGCCGATGATCAGGATCTTGGTCATGGGGGTGATTTAGAGTGGCGAGTGGCGAGTGGCGAGTGGCGAGATAAACGCCCCCGCTTTCAACCGTCGTCCTCGGGGCTGACGAAACCTGGCTGGACCGCACAAGGCGCCGTCTTAAAACTCGCCACTCGCCACTCGCCACTCGCCACTCGCCACTCGCCACTAATCGCCCTTGACCGTTCCACTGTTACATCATAGTGGAACGCGCATGACGACCCCGCCCGCCCGCGACGCCCTCTACGACGCCCTGCTGTCGATGCAGACGCGCGCCGAGATGGACGCCTTTCTGGCCGACCTGTGCACCCCGGCGGAACTGCGCGCCTTCGCCGAGCGCTGGCAGGTGGCGCGCCTGCTCGACGCCGGCGGCAAATCCTATCGCGAGATCGCGGTCGAGGCCCACGCCAGCCCCACCACCGTCGTCCGCGTCGCCCGTTACCTCAAAGACATGCCGCACCAGGGCTACCGCATCGCCCTGGACCGCCTGAAGAACACGAACTGAGTATCCGAACATGAGCACTGTCCAGGGCCGGCTTCGCATCGCCGTCCAGAAATCCGGCCGTCTGGCCGACCGCAGCCTCGACCTGATCCGCGACGCGGGTCTGAAATGGGTCAAGGGCCACAACGACCTGCTGTATCGGGTCGAGAACTATCCGATCGACCTGTTGCGCGTCCGCGACGACGACATCCCCACCTTCGTGGCCGACGGCGTCTGCGACCTGGGGATCGTCGGCGAGAACGTGCTGGAGGAAGGCCGCAACGGCGGTCCCAATGCGTCGGTCGTCATGCCCCTGGGCTTCGGCCGCTGCACCCTGAAGATCGCTGCGCCCCCGACCCTGGCCTATGAAGGCCCGGCCTCGCTGGAGGGCCTGCGGATCGCCACCTCCTATCCCAAGATCCTGCGCCGCTTCCTGGACGAGCGGGGGGTCAAGGCCGACATCGTCGTCATGCGCGGCGCCGTCGAGGTCGCGCCCCGGCTGAAACTGGCCGCCGCCATCTGCGACCTGGTCTCGACCGGCGCGACGCTGGAGGCCAACGGCCTGGGCGCCAAGGACACGGTGCTGGAAAGCCAGGCCGTGCTGATCCAGTCCCCCGTCGCCCCCGAACCCGACCTGCAGCACCTGCTGGACAGCATCATCGAGCGAATGGCCGGGGTCGTGTCGTCCCAGGGCGCCAAATACGTCATGCTGAACGCCCCGCGCGCGGCGCTGGACGAAATCACCGCCATCCTGCCGGGCGCCGGTTCGCCCACCGTCATGCCCCTGTCGGGCCGCGACGACGCGGTCGCCGTCCACGCCGTCTGCCAGGAGGCCGTCTTCTGGGAGACGCTGGAGAAGCTGAAGGCCGCCGGCGCCTCGGCCATACTGGTCCTGCCCATCGAGAAGATGATGTGATGACCACGGCCTTCAAACGTATCGACTGGTCTTCCCTCGACGCCGCCGGCAAGACGGCGGCCCTGGCCCGCCCGGCCCAGCGCACCGCCGGCGACGTCACCGAGGTGGTCCGCGCCATTCTGGACGACGTGCGCGCGCGCGGCGGCGCGGCCGTCACCGACTGGTGCCAGAAGCTGGACAGGGCCCCGCCCCGCCGCATCGCCATCACGCCGGAAGCCGTGGCCGAGGCCCGCAACGCCCTGCCCCCAGCCGACGTCCGCGCCCTGCGGATGGCGGCCGACAATATCCGCGTCTTCCACCAGGCGACCCGGCCGGAGGACACCGACTTCGTCGAGACCACGCCCGGCGTCCGCTCCAAACTGGCCTGGCGTCCGATCGCCTCGGCCGGTCTCTACATCCCCGGCGGCACCGCTCCCCTCTTCTCCTCGCTTCTGATGCTGGCCATTCCGGCCGGGGTCGCGGGCGTGGGCCGGCGCGTCGCCGTAACACCGCCTGACAAGACTGGCGGCGTCCACCCCGCCATGATCCTGGCCGCCGCCGAGGCCGAGCTGGACGCGATCTGGCTGATGGGCGGGGCCCAGGCCATCGCCGCCCTGACCTTCGGCGTCGAACTGGAGGACGGCGTCATCCCCGCCTGCGACAAGCTGTTCGGCCCCGGAAACGCCTACGTCGCCGAGGCCAAGAAACAGGCGTCGGCCCTGCCCGGCGGTCCCGCCGTCGACATGCCCGCCGGCCCGTCCGAGCTGATGGTCGTCGTCGACCGCGACGCCGCGCCCGAGATCGCCGCCGCCGACCTGCTGAGCCAGGCCGAGCACGACGCCGACGCGCAAGTTCTCCTGGTCTCCACCAGCCGCGCCACCATCGACTATATTCTGACCGAGGTGGAGGCCCAGGTGGCGACCCTGCCGCGCGAGGCCGTCGCCCGCGCCTCGCTGAACGAGGCCCGCGCCGTCCTGGTGCGCGACCTCGACGCCGCCTGCGAGGTGATCAACCTCTACGGCCCCGAACACCTTGCGCTTCAGGTGGACGATCCCGAGGCCCTGCTCCCCGCCGTCAAGGCCGCCGGCGCCGTCTTCGTCGGCCGGTTCGCGGCCGAGACCCTGGGCGACTACGCCGCCGGCCCCAGCCACGTCCTGCCGACCGACGGCGGCGCCCGCACCCTGGGCGGCGTCACCACTTCCAGCTTCATGACCACCATGTCGGTCCAGCTGGTCACCGAGGCCGGCGCCCGCGCCCTGGCCCCCATCGCCGCCCGCCTGGCCCGGATGGAGGGCTTGGAAGCCCACGCCCGCGCGGCGGATCTGAGGAGCGAGGGATGAGGGCCGCCTTTAAAGACCCTCTCCCGCTTGCGGGAGAGGTGGCCCGTCGTTCGCGCAGCGAACCAGGGTCGGAGAGGGGCGTTTCGCCAAGTCGCAGAACTCCCCCCATCGTCAGGCGTGTCGCTTCGCGCCACGACCTGACACTTCCCCCGCAAGCGGGGGAAGATCATAGCGGAGCCGCCCTATGACCCTGCCCGCCCCCTATCCCCCGCTGGTCTCCGGCGGCGAGGGCCTGGACCGCTATCCCGGCGACGCCCTGGCCTTGGCCGCCCGTATGGCCGCGATCTACGCCGTGCCCGCCGGCCAGATCCTGCCGGTGCGCGGCCTGACCCATGGGCTGGAGCTGGCCTACCGCCTCGCCGCCCGCGACGGCGGTTCGGTCGAGGCGCCGAAGGCCGAGCCCTATGACCGTCTCGCCGCCATCTATCCGGCCAGGGGCGAGGTCGCGGCCGTGGTCGTCCGCGCCCTGGGCTCGCCCGAGGCCGTCGCCGAAATGGCCGCCCGCGTCGCCCCCGCCCTGCTGGTGGTGGACGAGGGCCTGATCGAATTCTCCGACAGCGTCTCCGCCGCCACCGTCGTGGCCGATCAGCCCAACCTGGTCGTGCTGCGCAGCCTGTCCCTGGCCTATGGCCTGGCCGGCGCCCGCGTCGGCGCCGCCATCGCCCAGGCCCCGACCCTGGCCCGCCTCGCCTCGGTGCTGGAGCCCTACGCCCTGCCCGAGCCCCTGGTGCGGCTGGCGCTTCAGGCCCTGGATCCGTCGCGGATGATCGAGACCGCGGAGCGGATCGCCTCGGTCCGGCGCGAGCGCGAGCGGCTGGCCCGCGAACTGGGCCGCGACCTGACGATCGAGCCCGGCGTCGGCCCCATTCTGATGGCCCGGCCGCAAGACCCCGCCGCCGCCCTGGCCGCTCTGAAGACCTATGGGATCGAGGCCGACCTGTCCGGCGACCGGTTGCGGCTGCCCGTCTCGATCAAGCCCGAGGTCAACGACCGGCTGCTGGCCGCCTTCGGCCTGACGCCCGCCAAGCGCCGTCCGGCCCGCCTCGGCCAGGCCGTGCGCGATACGAAAGAGACCCGCATCGTCTGCGCCGTCGATCTGGACGCCCCCGGCCCGATCAAGATCGAGACCGGCGTCGGCTTCTTCGACCATATGCTGGAGCAGATCGCGGCCCACGGCGGCTTCTCCCTGCGGCTGCAGTGCGAGGGCGACCTGCACACCGACCCCCACCACACCATCGAGGACAGCGCCATCGCCCTGGGCCAGGCGCTGAAACAGGCGCTGGGCGAGCGTAAGGGAATCGCCCGCTACGGCTTCGTCCTGCCGATGGACGAGGCCAATGCGACGGTCTCCATCGACCTGTCCGGCCGGCCCTATCCGCTGTTCGAAGGGGCGTTCGAGACGCCCTTCATCGGCGACTACCGCACCGACCTGACCGCCCACGTCTTCCGCTCGCTGGCCGAGGCCATGGGCGCCGCCGTCCACATCAAGGTCACAGGCCAGGACGACCACCACAAGACCGAGGCCGTCTATAAAGCCTTCGGCCGAGCGCTCCGTCAGGCCATCCGGGTCGAGGGCGATGCGGTGCCGAGCACGAAGGGGGTGTTGTGATGAAATCCTCCCCCCTTGGGGGAGGGGGGCCCCCCCGCAGGGTGGTGG
>NZ_JBWKZJ010000060.1:0-7750 GCF_059424365.1 Brevundimonas sp. GW456-12-10-14-LB3 | reverse complement strand
CCCTCCGTCTCGCCGCTTCGCGTCGATCCACCTCCCCCCAGAGGGGGAGGATTTCAGACGGCTTCACCGCGCCTCGTCCGGCCTCAGGGTCAGCACCCGCACCCCGTCCGCCGTCACCGCCACCGTATGTTCGAACTGGGCCGACAGCTTGCCGTCGGCCGTCGTCACCGTCCAGCCGTCGTCCTCGGTCCGAACGGTGCGCACGCCCTGGTTCAGCATCGGCTCTATGGTGAAGACCATGCCTTCCTTCAGGGTCAGGCCGGTCCCGGCCCGGCCGAAATGCAGCACCTGGGGCTCTTCATGCATCTCGCGCCCGATGCCGTGGCCGCAATAGTCGCGCACGACCGAATAGCCGGCCGCCTTGGCGTGGCGTTCGATGGCGAAGCCGATGTCGCCCAGCCGGGCGCCGGGCCGCACGGCCCTGATCCCCTTCCACAGGGCCTCATAGGTGGTGCGCACCAGCCTGCGCGCCTGGGGCCCGACCGAGCCGATCAGATAGGTCTTAGACGAATCGGCGATGAAGCCGTCCTTCTCAAGCGTTATGTCCAGATTGACGATGTCCCCGTCCTTCAGCACCTCGTCCGCCGAGGGCACGCCATGGCAGACCACGGCGTTTCGCGAACTGTTCAGCACGAAGCCGTAGCCGTACTGACCCTTGCTGGCCGGCCGCGCCTTCAGCTCATCGACGATGAAGGCCTCGACCCGGTCGTTGATCTCCAGGGTGCTCATCCCCTCCAGGGGCAGGCCGTCCAGATGGGTGAAGACCTGGGCCAGCCGCCGCCCCGCCTCGGCCATCAGGGCGATCTCGGCCGGGGTCTTGGTCATGCCGCCGCGCCCGACAGGTTCGGCGTCTCCACCCCTGCCGCCCGCAGCTCGCGCGCCATCAGTTCCTGAAAGCTCATCCCCGGATGGGTTTCGCACAACATGCCCAGCCTGATCCAGAAGGCGGCCTGGGCGTTGATCGACCGATAGGAGGCCTTGCTGGCCCGCCGCAGCTGTTCGTGCAGCTCATCCTCGATATTGACGATGCCCATGGGGTGGCCCTGATATGATTCGAATATGTTTCGTATATCTATCCCTCCCGGCGCGCGCAAGCCGGCTGCGGGAGATCCCCAGGTCCGAAGCGACGTCGCCTCTGCAATATCAATCGGTTGCGGCTGCTGGAGCCAATCGACCCTTCGCCCCGCCCCACCGGCGCATAATGGGAATAGCGACGGAGGGGAGATGCAATCGGACACATCGGACACATCGGACACTGTTTTTCGCGCGCCGAGGCCGCGTCGCCGACCTTCCCGCGCCTGCCCTCTCCGACCCCGGTTCGGCTCTCCGAACGCCGGCCTGTCTCTCCCGCCGGCGGAAGAGGGGCGATCCGCCCGACCGGACACATCGGACAGTTCGGACACTGCTTTTCCGACGCCCGCCCCTGCAGCAAGGCGGCGGATCGTCCGACGTCGCGAATGCGGGTGACGCCGGGGCTTGCGGGAGCTAAAGCCCTGTCATGACCGATACGCCGAAAAAGGGCTGGTTCCAGCGCCTGTCGCAAGGGCTCTCCCGCTCCTCCAAACAGATGACCGACCAGGTCGTCTCCGCCTTCGTCAAGGAGCCCCTGTCCGAGGCTTCGCTGGAGCAGCTGGAAGAGCATCTGCTGGAAAGCGACCTGGGCCCCGCCGCCGCCGCCCGCATCGTCGAGCGGTTCCGTTCCCTGAAGTTCGGCAAGGACGCCCCCGAACGCGAGGTCAAGGAGGCCCTGGCCGAGGCGGTCGCCGCCGAACTGGCGCCGCGTCAGGCGACCTTCGATCCCCTGTCCGGCCCCAAACCCTATGTGGTCCTGTTCGTCGGGGTGAACGGCTCGGGCAAGACCACGACCCTGGGCAAGATCGCCGCCGATCTGACGGCCAAGGGCGCCAAGGTGATGATCGTCGCCGGCGACACCTTCCGCGCCGCGGCCCGCGAACAGCTGAAGGTCTGGGCCGAACGGGCCGGCGCCCATTTCGAAAGCCGCCGCGACGGGGCCGATGCGGCGGGCCTGGCCTTTGACGCCTATGCCAAGGCGCGGGCCGAGGGGTTCGACGTGGTCCTGATCGACACGGCCGGGCGGCTGCAGAACAAGTCGGCCCTGATGGACGAACTGCTGAAGATCGTGCGGGTGCTGAAGAAGGTGGATCCAGAGGCCCCGCATGACACCCTTCTGGTGCTGGACGCCACCGTGGGCCGCAACGCCCTGGCCCAGGAACAGATCTTCGGCCGCACCGCCTTCGTCACCGGGGTGGTGATGACCAAGCTGGACGGCACGGCGCGGGGCGGGGTGCTGGTGCCCGTGGCCCAGGCGTCCGACGCCCCCCTGATGCTGATCGGCGTGGGCGAGGGGGTGGAGGATCTGCAACCCTTCGACGCCCGCGCCTTCGCCCGCTCCCTGGTGGGGCTGGAGGACTGAGATGACCGACGCCCCCGCCCCCGAGCCCAAGAACCGCCAGTGGATCCGCCAGCTGGTCGATTTCGGGGCGCTCGCCGCCTTTATGATCAGCTATTTCACCACCCGCGACATGATCTTCGCGACCTGGGTCCTGGTCGGCGCCTCGGCCCTGGCCCTGGTCGTCGGCTATGCGGTGGAGCGGCGCTTCGCGCCCCTGCCGCTGATCACCGGCCTGTTCGCCCTGGTGTTCGGCATGCTGACCCTGTTCACCCACGACGACCTCTATGTGAAGCTGAAGCTGACGGTTCAGAACGGGCTTCTGGCCGTGGTGCTGCTGGGCTCCATCCCGCTGAAGAAATATCCGTTCAAGGCCCTGCTGGGCTCGGCCCTCCGGGTCAATGACGCCGCCTGGCGCACCTTGACCCTGCGCTACGGCCTCTATTTCCTGGCCGTCGCCCTGTTGAATGAAGTGTTCCGCAGCCCTGAGGCCGTCACGGCCGTCTGGCATGCCCTGGGGCGTGAGACGCCCAATCCCAACGACGTCTGGACCAGTTTCCGGGGCGTTCTGTGGATCGCCGCCTCCCTGTTCGGCCTGTCCCAGGTGCCGCTGATCATGAAGAATATGATCAAGGACGAAGAGCCGGGTCCGATCTCGCCGGACACGGGCCTCTGATGGCTGAATGACGGGAGCTCACAGACAAAATGTCGCGTAACCGACATACTTCTCGCGTCAAATCGTAAAGCCCCGCTGATACGCATGCGGACGAAAGACACTCGGGGGACGGTCGATATGGTCAAGTCTGGCAAGGCGGCGCGGAAGGTCGGGCCGCTGGGAACCTCGCCCAGCCATCTGATGCACCGGGCGCTGCAGTTGGCGCTGGACATCTATTCCGAGGAAATGGGCCCCGACGGCCTGACCCAGCGTCAGTTCGCGGTCCTGGAGGCCGCCTCGCTGAAGGCGGGCCTGACCCAGACCGAGCTGGTGCGGATGACCGGCATCGACCGCTCCACCCTGGCCGATCTGGTCACGCGGATGACCGCCAAGGGCCTCCTGGAGCGCGAACGCTCGACCCTGGACGCCCGCGCCAAGGCGGTTCGCCTGTCGCCGGAGGGCGCCGCCCGACTGGAGGCCGCCCGCCCCTTGGTCGAGACCGCCGACAAACGGATCATGGCCCTGCTGCCCAAGGGCCAGCGCGACGCCTTCCTGACCCAGTTGGCCGAACTGGCCGCCGCCGCCGACGCCGCCCCCGACGCCGCCAAGGCTGAGGCCAAGGCCGCCAAGAAGGCCGCGAAACTGGCCGAGAAGGAAGCCAAGAAGGCCGAAAAGGCCGCCAAGAAGGCCGTCCGCCCCGCCAAGCCCGGCAAGGCCAAGAAGCCCAGGCTGAAGGTGGTCGAGGTCGCCTGACGGCGGGGCGGCGGCGAAACGGCTTGCGTCGCACGCCAGGGGCTGAGACCCTCCCGGCATGGCTGATCCGACAGACCTGCCCGGAGGCGTGGTTCATGACCTGCCCGCCGATCTGGCGGAGGCGGTGAGCCGTGACGTCGCCGCCTGCGCCACCTGGATGTCGATCACGCCCCTGGCCCGCAACGAATGGATTTGCTGGGTCGAGTCGGCGAAGAAGACCGAGACCCGGCTGAAGCGGATCGACTGGGGCCGCGAGAACCTGAGCGACGGCAAGCGCCGCCCCTGCTGCTGGCCGGGGTGCCCTCATCGCGAGAAGGGGACGGGCGCGGCTTAGGCGGCCTTCGGGTCCGCCTCCCGTCCAAACCGCAAGGCCGGCCTCTGCGGCGTCCAGAACCCCTCCACCGCTTCGCGGTCCCCCTCCCCGCAAGCGGGGAGGAGACAAGCGTCGCCCTACGTCTTCCTCAGCCGTTTGGCGTTGGCGACGGCGGTCTTGTGGATGGGGGTCAGGGCGGCGGTCTGGGCCTGGGTCAGTTCGGCGCTCAGGGTCAGGGTCTGGCCGGCGGCGCGGCTCCACCAGCCCAGGGCGTAGCGGAACTGGGCCTGGGCGGCCGCGGCGGGGGTCAGGGCGCAGGCGATCTCGGTCGCGGCCTGCATCGCCCGTGCCCCCTCGTCCAGGGCCGCCTGGCCCAGGCGTTCGCCGACGGCGCCCGCGCGAACCGACAGGGCGGCGGCGGCGGCGGCCAGGGCCTCGGTCTTCTCGGTCGTCATCAGCGACAGCTCGGCCAGATCCTGTCCGGCCGGATCGGTCAGCCCCTGAACCATTCGCCCGGTGCGGGCGGCGATCACCTGGGCCGAGGCGTTCAGCAGTTCGGCGCCCAGCACCACCGGCGCGACGGCGGCGGGGACGCGGGCCCTGCGGCTCAGAACCCGGCTCCCGACACGGCCTGGGGCCGCGTCTCGGCGGCGAAGGCCGCGACGTCGGACAGGAGGGCGGGGACCGCCAGATCGATGATGCGGCGGCCCTTTTCGGGGCTGGCCTGGGCCGGGTCGGAGCCGATGCGGCCGTCGGGGAAGCGGGCGCGATAGTCGAGGGCGTCGCGAATCGGGCCGCTGGGGGCGATCTGAGGGCTGTAGTCGGCCGTCTTGATCCGGTCGGGATAGGCGGCCTGGGTCACGGCGATCTCGGACGGGGTGGCGTGCATGCCGTGGCCGGTGGGGAAGATCTGGTTGCACAGGCCCTGGACCCCCGGCAGGTCCCACCAATTCTTGAGCTTCAGAACAAACGGAGGCTCCTCCTCCATGAAGCTCCATTCGGCGTAGATTTCCGAGAAGGTCGCCTCGATGGTGGCGACGTTCCCGCCGTGGCCGTTGAGGAAATAGATCCGCTCGAACCCGTGCCGGCTCAGCGACGAGACCCAGTCGGTGATGGCGGCCATGAAGGTGGAAGGCCGCAGGGAGATGGTCCCGGCGAAGGCCAGGTGATGCTGGGCCATGCCGATGTTGAAGGTCGGAGCCACCGTCAGGGCGGCGTCGGCGCGCTCGGCCTCATGGGCGATGATCTCGGGACACAGCCAGTCGGTGCCGAGCAGACCCGTCGGGCCGTGTTGCTCATTGGAGCCGATGGGAACCACGATCGTCTTGGACAGGGGCTGGTCAGAGGCGATGCGGGCGTCGATCTCGGGCCAGGACGACAGGTGGATCAGCATGGGCGAACTCCTTTACGCGACCGTCTCACCTAGCTTGATCCAGCGTCGGCGCATAGGCCGTGACGAAGATCCTCGCGGCTTCTCGGGCGCGATGGGCGCGGCGCTCATCGTCGATCTGGGGCACGTTCAGCATAGACCGCAGATGGGCGTGACCCAGGACCAGGCCGGTGAACATCTCGGCCGCCTCGTCGGGGTTAGGCGTGTTCAGCCGACCGGCGCGGGTCTGTTCGGCCAGCCAGGCCGACAGCAGGCTCAGGCTGCGGCGCGGCCCGGCCTCATAGACCGTCTGGGCCAGTTCTGGCGCATCGGCCGACAGCAGCACCACGCCGCGCATCGAACTGACCTTGTCCGGGTGGCAGACCAGGGTCAGCAGGCCTTGGGCGAAGGCTTCGAGCACGACCAGGGGCGATCCGCTGGATCGCAGCGGGGCCACGATCGCCTCGGCCTTCTGGTTCGCCATGGCCCGGGCGATCTCCAGCTTGGAGGCGAAGCGGTTGTAGACCGTCTGTTTCGACACCCCGGCGAGACGGGCGATCTCCTCCATCGAAGCCGACAGGCCCTTCTCGGCGAACAGGGCGGCGGCTGCCTCCAGTATGGCCTCGCTCTTCTTCTCGTCGACCTGGCCCCGGCGGCGCGCCATCAGTGGGCGTCCGACGGGGGCGCGCCCGGCTGGGCCTTGACCGGCTGGGCCAGCAGGGTGACGAAGGCGGCCCCGGCGCACATGATGCCCAGCAAGGCGAAGGCGTCGCCGAAGGCCATGGTGGTGGCCTGTTTCTGCAGGATGCCATAGACGGCCTTCATCGCCGAAGCGGCCGGGTCGATGGTGCCGGCGAAGCGCTGGGCCATGCCGGCCATCATGTTGCGCATGGCCTGGTCGCCCTGGGCGATGCCGCTGGTCAGTTCGCCCATATGGATGGCCGTATTGGTGGTCAGGCCGGTGTTCAGGATCGCCAGGCCGAAGGCGCCGCCGACATTGCGCGACAGGTTGACCAGGCCCGAGGCGTTCTTGACCATGTGCGGCGGCAGGGTGGCCATGGTCACCTGCTGCGAGGCGATCATGGCCAGCATGACGCCGACCCCGCGGAAGGCCTGGACCGAGGCGAATTCCCAAAAGCCCCAGTCGTCGGTGACGATCCGCGCCTCCCACATGCCCCAGGCGCACAGCATGAAGCCGCCGAACATCAGGATCCGCGCGTCCATCCGGCGCACCAGGCGCCCGGCGAAGGGGGCGGTGGCGAACATCGCAAGACCCGAGACGACCATGGTCGTGCCCACTTCCGACGACGAATACTCCCGCACCCGCCCCAGGAAGAGGGGCAACAGGAAGGTGCCGCCGAACAGGGCGAAGCCGACCGTGAAGGTCATGACGAAGCCGACCAGGAAGTTGCGGTTGCCGAAGGCGCGCAGCTCGACGATCGGCTGGCGATAGGTCAGGGAGCGCCAGACGAAGATTGGCCCGGCCACGGCGGCGACGACCGTCAGCATCAGGATATGGGTGTCGTCGAACCAGTCGTTCTTGGCCCCCTCCTCGAGCACATATTGCATCGACATCAGGAAGGCGGCCATCAGGCCCAGGCCCCACCAGTCGAACCCCTTGGCCAGGGACGGGTCGCCCTTGTCGAAGTTCCCGTACCGTCCGACCAGGAAGAGGACCAGCAGGCCCGGCCCCACATTGATGAAGAACAGCCAGCGCCAGCTGAGCCACTCGGTCAGGTGGCCGCCGAGCGTCGGGCCGACGGTGGGGGCCAGGGTGACGATCAGGCCCATGACCACGCTGGCCGTGACCCGCTTGTCCGGCGGAAAGGCGGTGAAGGCCACGGCGAAAACGGTCGGGATCATGGCCCCGCCGACGAAGCCCTGGATGGCCCGGAACAGGATCATCATGTCGATGGACGTCGACAGGCCGGTGGCCACGCTCATCAGGACGAAGCCGGCGCAGGAGGCGAGGAACAGCCGCTGGGTGCCCCACAGCCGCGACAGGAAGCCGGACAGGGGGATCATGACGACCTCGGGGATCAGATAGGCGGTCTGGATCCAGCTGATCTCGTCGGCCGAGGCGCCGACGCCCGCCTGGATCTGGGGCAGGGAGGCGGCGACGATCTGGATGTCGAGGATGGCCATGAACTGGCCCACCACCATGCCGGCGAAGCCCAGCAGCAGCATGGTCCAGTTGATCTCGGGATGGCCGGCGACGGGGGCCCTGGCGTCGGACGGGGCCCCGCCGGC
>NZ_JBWKZJ010000059.1:0-7767 GCF_059424365.1 Brevundimonas sp. GW456-12-10-14-LB3 | reverse complement strand
GGCCTGATCGCCGGATTTCAGCGATCAGGCCGCGTCCTCGCCGTCAATCGGCGACGGAGCCCCGCGTCTGGCCGACCCGCGCCGCCAAGGCCGCGCCCATGAAGGCGTCCAGATCGCCGTCCAGCACCCCTTGCGTATCCGAGGTTTCGACCTCGGTCCGCAGGTCCTTCACCATCTGATACGGCTGCAGCACATAGGATCGGATCTGGTGGCCCCAGCCGATGTCGGTCTTGGCGTCCGCCAGGGCCTGGGCCGCCGCCTCGCGCTTCTGCAGTTCCAGCTCATACAGACGCGCCCGCAGCATCTTCCACGCCTGTTCGCGGTTCTGGTGCTGCGACCGTCCGGTCTGGCAGGACACGACCGTATTGGTCGGAATGTGCGTCAGACGCACCGCCGAATCGGTCTTGTTGATGTGCTGACCGCCGGCGCCCGAGGCGCGATAGGTGTCGGTGCGCACGTCGGACGGATTGATGTCGATCTCGATCGTGTCGTCGACGACTGGCGAGACGCCGATCGAGGCGAATGAGGTGTGCCGCTTGGCCGCCGCATCATAGGGGCTGATCCGCACGAGGCGATGGACGCCGGATTCCGACTTCAGCCAGCCATAGGCGTTGGGGCCGCTGATCAGAACGGTGGCCGACTTGACCCCCGCCTGTTCGCCGTCCTCCTGAGCCTCGACCGTGACCTCATAGCCGTGAGCCTTGGCCCAGCGGCTGTACATCCGCAGCAGCATGCCCGCCCAGTCGTTGGATTCTGTGCCGCCGGCTCCGGAGTTGACTTCCAGATAGGCGTCGTTTCCGTCGGCCTCGCCGGACAGCAGGGCCTCCAGCTCGGCCCGCGCCGCCCGCTCCTTGATGCCGCGCAACAGGGCGCGCGCCTCTTCCAGAGCGGCCTCGTCGCCTTCTTCATCGGCCATATCGGCCAGCATGACCCCGTCTTCCAGGTCCTGCTCCATCGCCTTGACGGCGTTGATCTGGCCTTCCAGGCGCGAACGGTCGCGGCTGACGGCCTGGGCCTCTTCCGGCCGGTCCCACAGGGTCGGGTCCTCGACCCGTGCGTTCAGCTCATCGAGCTTTCTGACGGCGACGTCCCAGTCAAAGACGCCTCCTGAGCAGAGCGACGCTCTGCTCGATGTCGGCCTTCATGGCCTCGACATCCGGTCTCATCGCAATCTCCAGCGACACTAGGCCCTCAAGCAGCGCGGCCCGCAGGTCGCGCGATAGGGCGAAAAGAATGAAGAACGGCGCGCCACGAGGACGCGCCGTTCGGAAGGCCTACCTAGAGCCTCAGTACAGTCCGCTCAAGTCCTCGGCCGGTGCCTTCTTCGGCGGCGGCGGGGCGGCGGCGGGCGGCAGGGCGTTGGCGCCGGCGGCCGCCGCCTCCTGTTCGCGACGGATCACGTCATAATAGTTCTGGGGTCCGACCGGCTGGCTCGGGGCCTGGACCGGGGCCGGCGCCTGGCGTTCAGTGCCGGGGCGGAAGGCTTCCTCGATCCCATTCACCGTGCGGAAAACGGCGTTCTTGGGCCGCACGAATGGCCGGGCCGGCCGCTCCTTCAGCGCCGTCTGCATGAATTCGGTAAAGACCGGCACGGCGGCCGAGGCGCCGGCCTCGCCGGACCCCAGCGACCGGTTGTCGTCAAAACCGATGAAGACCCCGACCACTATGTCGGTGGTGAAGCCGACGAACCAGGCCGAACGGTATTCATTGGTCGTGCCGGTCTTGCCGGCGACCCAGCGACCCAGGCCGCGCGCGCTGGCGGCCGTGCCCCGCTGGACCA
This sequence comes from Brevundimonas sp. GW456-12-10-14-LB3, assembly GCF_059424365.1. Classification (NCBI taxonomy): domain Bacteria; kingdom Pseudomonadati; phylum Pseudomonadota; class Alphaproteobacteria; order Caulobacterales; family Caulobacteraceae; genus Brevundimonas; species Brevundimonas sp. GW456-12-10-14-LB3. Next base: position 5,987 of record NZ_JBWKZJ010000059.1, on the reverse strand, counting down.
CGCCTTCCAGCATCGAACTCATCTGATAGGCGGTGATCGGATCGATCACCTGGGTTCCGCGCGGCTGAAGACGCGGCGATTCCTGACCGGAGAAGCCCCGCCCGCATTCGCGGCAGTTGCGGGCGTCCGCGCGGAAGATGGTCTGGCCGTCCCGGTCCTGAACATAGTCGATCAGATAGGGGGTCACGCGCCGTCCGCCGTTGGCGAAGGCCGAATAGGCGGCCGTGATCTCCAGCGGCGTCACCTCGCCCGCGCCCAGGGACACCGACAGATTCGGCGTCAGCCCCGGAATACCCATCCGGGCGGCCTGATCGACGATCTTCTTCATGCCGACCGACTGGGCCAGGCGCACCGTCATGACGTTGCGTGACAGCTCCAGCCCGCGCCGCAGCGTCTGGGGTCCGTAATATTCCCGGCTGTAGTTCTCAGGCGTCCAGCGCTGGCCGTTGGGGCCGCCGGCGAAGCTGATCGGGGCGTCCAGAACGATGGAGGCCGGGGTGAAATCCCCCTCCAGCGCCGTCGCATAGACGAAGGGCTTGAAGGCCGACCCCGGCTGTCGCTTGGCCTGGGTCGCCCGGTTGAAGCTGGACAGGGCAAAGGAATAGCCGCCCACCATGGCCAGAACCCGGCCCGACTGGGGCTCGATCGCCACCAGGGCGCCGTTGACGCGCGGCACCTGTTTCAGGGCGAACTGGCCGTTCTTCTTCTCGACGAAGATCAGCTCGCCGCGCCGCAGCTGCCGATTGGCGTTGGCCCAGGCGGCGTCGGCGGCGATCAGGGTTCCGCTCTCGTCGCCCTTGGCCGTGCGGATGCGAACCGTGTTTCCGCTGACGCTCTCGATGGCGGCGGCCTGCCAGCTGCGGCGTTCGGGCGGCGCCTGTTCCTTCAGGGCGGCGGCCTGCCAGCCCTCGGCGAAGTCGGTCGAGCCCCACCCTCCGCGCCAGCCGTGGCGACGGTCATAGTTCTCCAGACCTTGCATCAGCGCCTGGCGCGCGGCCGTCTGCAAGGTCGGGTCCAGGGTGGTGCGCATATAGAAGCCGCCGGCGCGCAACTGGGCGCCGAAATCGGGATTGGCCGCCGCCTGACGCCGCGCCTCCTCCACAAAGAAGTCCGCGTCCTTATATTCCGACCGCTGCGGCGCGTCGCGCGTGACCAGGGGCCGGGCGCGCGCCTCGGCCAGCTGAGCCTGGGTCAACCAGCCGCTCTGCTCCATCTCGCCCAACACCCAATCCCGCCGGCCCTTGGCCGCGCCCGGATGACGTTTGGGGTGATAGTTGTTCGGCCCCTTGGGCAGGGAGGCCAGAAAGGCCGCCTCGTCCGGCGTCAGCTGGTTCAGCGACTTGCCGAAATAGTTGTAGGCGGCCGAGGCGATGCCGAACGACCGGTAGCCCAGGAAGATCTCGTTCAGATACAGGCCGAGGATCTGCTCCTTGGACAGGGTCGCCTCCAGACGATTGGCCAGGATGGCTTCCTTCAGCTTGCGGTTCAGGCTCGATTCATTGGTCAGCAAGACGTTCTTGGCCACCTGCTGGGTGATGGTCGAGCCGCCCTCCAGCCGGCGCCCCTGCACCAGGTTGAAGACGTTCTTCAGCGACGCCCGGCCGATGCCGCCCACGTCGATGCCGCCGTGCTGGAAGAAGTTGCGGTCCTCGGCGGCCAGGAAGGCCTGCACCACCGTCGCCGGAATCTGATCGTAGGAGACGTAGATTCGCCGCTCGTCCGAAAACTCGCCGATCAGGGTGCCGTCGCCCGCATAGACTCGCGTCGCCGTTGGCGGACGATAGTCCGCCAGTTCCGAGGCGTCGGGCAGGTCGTGGAACAGCCACGCCGCATAGACGGCCACCGCCACCCCCGCCAGGGCGATGCCGCCCAGCAGGACCATGCCCGCCCATACGAACCAGCGTTCGGCAATCTTCACGGCCTACTCCGACGACACGCCCCGAATTGGTGCTTTAGCCCGCGTCGGCCCCGAAAGGCTAGGGTGCGGATGCAACGCCCCCTTTCCCTGCCCCGTTCAGCCCCCATCTGAAGCCTTCCCAACACAGGAGACCGCCATGGAAGTTCTGTACCGCGCCCAGGCCACCGCCTCGGGCGGCGGCCGCGAAGACGGCCGCTCGACCACCGACGACGGCAAGATCGACGTCCGTCTGTCCACCCCCAAGGAGATGGGCGGCAAGGGCGGCGACGGGACCAATCCCGAACAGCTGTTCGCCACCGGCTATGCGGCCTGTTACCTGGGGGCCCTGCGTCTGGTCAGCGGCAAGGCGGGCACACCCGTCGGCCCCGACACCAAGATCACCGCCGGCGTCGGCTTCGGCAAGAACACCCGGGGCGAAGGCTTCAACCTCGACGTCGATCTGACCGTGACCGACCACGGCCTGGATCAGGCCGTGATCGAAGACCTGATCGAAAAGGCGCATCAGGTCTGCCCCTATTCCAACGCCACGCGCGGCAACGTCGACGTTCGCCTGGCGGCCAAGTAAGACCTCCGCTCATCCCCGCGAATGCGGGGACCCAGTGCTTTGGGCGATGATCGCCGCCGTCTTCAAAAGCGCATCGTCCAACGCACTGCCGAGCAAAAGAGCGGGATCCCCGCTTTCGCGGGGATGAGCGGGGTTTAAGTGATCCCCAACGTGCGCTAATCGCTCGGGCATGACCTCCCCGCTCGACGCCTCCCCCGATCCGCTGATCACCCTGGAACCGACCCGCCGCGTGACCCTGCGCGAAGCCTTCGGCGTCGACAGCGACATGACCGTGCCCGCCTTCGCCGAGCGCGACAGCCATGTGCCCGAGATCGACGAGGCCTATCGCTTCGATCCGCAGACGACGATCGCCATCTGCGCCGGCTTCGCCTTCGACCGCCGCGTCATGGTGCAGGGCTATCACGGCACCGGCAAGTCGACCCATATCGAACAGGTTGCGGCCCGCCTGAACTGGCCCCTGGTCCGCATCAATCTGGACAGCCACGTCAGCCGCATCGACCTGGTCGGCAAGGACGCCATCGTCCTGAAGGACGGCAAGCAGATCACCGAGTTCCGCGAGGGCATACTGCCCTGGTCGCTGCAACGCCCCGTCGCCCTGGTCTTCGACGAATATGACGCCGGCCGCCCCGACGTCATGTTCGTGATCCAGCGCGTGCTGGAGGCGCAAGGCCGCCTGACCCTTCTGGACCAGAACCGCGTCATCCGCCCGAACAAATATTTCCGCCTGTTCGCCACGACCAACACCATCGGCCTGGGCGACACCACGGGCCTGTATCACGGCGCGCAACAGATCAATCAGGCCCAGCTGGACCGCTGGAACATCGTCACGACGCTGAACTACCTCGACCACGACGTCGAGGCCGAGATCGTCGCCGCCAAGGTTCCCGAATGGTCCGACGCGGAAGGCCGCCGCCGCATCGCCGCCATGGTCCGCGTCGCCGACATGACCAGGAACGCCTTCATGAACGGCGACATCTCCACCGTCATGTCGCCCCGCACCGTCATCACCTGGGCCCAGAACGCCCTGATCTTCGGCGGCGACGTGGCCCTCAGCTTCCGCCTGACCTTCCTCAACAAGTGCGACGAACTGGAACGTCCCACCATCGCGGAATTCTACCAGCGGGCGTTTGGGGAAGACCTCCCCGAAGCGGCGACGCGGGTGAAGGTGGGTTAGCCCCCGGATTGAGGGCTCATTAAGGTCCTCCCCTTATGGCGAAGCTCGTAAGAGGGGCGCCGCCGCGTGATCCAGAACGCAGACTATATCCGGGCCTATGCCGACCGGTATCGCGACATGTTCGCGGTCCGGCTGACGACCATCGTCGCCGTCATCCTGGTGGCCGCCTGGGTGCTGGACTGGGGCTGGGCGGCGAACTTCGGCCTGATCCAGCTGGGTCTCTACGTCCTCTTGTGGCGAACGGTCGAGATCGCCCGCACCCGGCCCGAGGCGCCGGGCGCGGGGCGGCGGTTCCGTCTGCGGACCGAATGGATCACCCTGGGCCTGGCCTCCCACAACGCCGTCTACATCCTGGCCGCCTGGTGGGTTCGGCCCGATACGATCGACTATCTGCGGCTGCTGCTGGCGGGCAATCTGATGGTGGGCGCCCTTCAGGTCCACATCAGCCGGCGCAGCTTCCTGGCGGCCGTGGCGCCGCCGTCGATCGCGGCCATGATCATCGCCGCCCACCAGCCCCAGGCCACGCCGACGCTGAAGTTCGCCGTCGCCCTGTTCGTCCTGGGCATCATCGCCGCCGCCTGGCGTCAGTGGCGCGGCGACCGCGAGACGGTGGAGCTGATGGTGGCCCTGACCGAACGCAGCCGCCAGCTTCAGGCCGCCCTGGGCCAGGCCGAGACCGACCGGGCCGCCGCCGAACGGGCCAACAAGGCCAAGTCCCGCTTCCTCGCCATGATCAGCCATGAGGTCCGCACCCCTCTGAATGTCATCCTGGGCCTGACCGAGGTGTTGCGCGGCCGGCGCCGGCCCAAGGCCGAGGCGGTCATCATCGACGACATGGCCGAGGCGGGCGGCATGCTGCTGCGGCTGCTGAACGGGGCGCTGGACATCTCCAAGATCGAATCGGGTCAGTCCGATCTTCAGATCGGCCCCGTCGACGTCGCCGCCCGGATCGAGGCCATCGCCCGGGTCTGGCGCACCCGCGTCGCCGAACTGGGCCTGACGCTGGAGGTCGTGCTGGACGGCGACCCTGCCGATTTCGCGGTCCTGACGGATCAGGCGCGGGTCGAACAGGTGCTGATCAACTATCTGTCCAACGCCCTGAAACTGACCCCGGCGGGAACCATCCGCCTGGTCGCCCAGGCCCGGCCCCAGGCGGACGGCCGGATCGCCCTGAGCCTGGAGGTCCACGACCAGGGCCCCGGCGTGCCCGAGGATCAGCGCGAGCGCATCTTCCAGCCGTTCGAACAGCTGGCCGCCGGGCGGGCCGCAGGCGGGGCGGGTTTGGGCCTGGCCCTGTGCCGCGCCGCCGCCGAGGGGCTGGGCGGAAGCGTCGGCGTGCGTCCGGCCGAGGGCGCGGGCGCCGTCTTCTGGTTCCGTTTCACTGCCCCGCGCGCCCCCGTCGAGGCCGACGCGGAGGCCGCTCCGCCCGCACCGACGCCCGACGCGCCCCCAGCCCTGCGCGTCCTGGCGGCCGAGGACCATCCGGCCAATCGCAAGCTGCTGGCCCTCTTGTTCCAGTCGTTCGGCCTGGACCTCGCCCTGGTCGAGAACGGGCGCAACGCGGTGGACGCCCTGCGCGCCGACCGGTTCGACCTTGTGCTGATGGACGCCATGATGCCGGTGATGGACGGGGTCGAGGCGGTCAGGCTGATCCGCGCCGAGGAGGCCGCCGAGGGCCGCCCCCGCACCCCGATTCACATGCTGACGGCCAATGTGTTCGAGGACGACGTGGCCCGCTATCGGGCCGCCGGGGCCGACGGCGTCCTGGGCAAGCCGATCCAGATCGGCGCGCTTCAGGCCCTGCTGGAACAGACGGCCGCCTCCGCCGTCCCCGCCTGACGGAAACGGTCCGGCCCTGACCGGCGTGGCGCGAATCCCTTCGCCCCCCTATCTTGGCGGGCACATGCCCATTCGCCGCCTCTCCCCCGAAACCGTCAACCGCATCGCCGCCGGCGAGGTGGTCGAGCGCCCGGCCAGCGCCATCAAGGAACTGGTCGAGAACGCCCTGGACGCCGGGAGCCGCAATATCGAGATCCAGGCCGACGGCGGCGGCCTGTCGCGCATACTGATCGCCGACGACGGCAAGGGCATCCCCAAGGACGAACTGCCGCTCGCCGTCGAACGCCACGCCACGTCCAAGCTGGAGCCCGACGACGCCGGCGACGTGGACCTGCTGCGCATCCACACCCTGGGCTTCCGGGGCGAGGCCCTGCCCTCGATCGGCTCGGTCGCCCGGCTGTCGATCACCACCCGAGCTAGGTCCGATTCCGGCGACGCGACCGAGGCCTGGGTCATTCAGGTCGAGGGCGGCGCGACCCGCCCCCTGACCC
>NZ_JBWKZJ010000058.1:0-9333 GCF_059424365.1 Brevundimonas sp. GW456-12-10-14-LB3 | reverse complement strand
GCCGGATTCATCGGCGGGGCCGTGCTCCACCCGGTCGCCCTTGATGACCACATGGCTGTTGGAGACCACGGTCACATTGGCCGGGACGGCGGGGTGAGGGGGGGATGGATGGTGGGCCCCTTGGTCGGGCTTGGCTGTCGGCTCTTGCGGCGGCGTCTCTTCCTTGGGTTTGATCGTCTCCTTGATCCGGCCCTTCAGGGCGTGATCGACGGCTTTCAGCGGCTTGGACGGCCCCTCGGCCAGGACCACGACCGCGCCCAGACAGTCGTCATAGGTGGCGCGCAGGGCCTTGGCGGCGCCGACCAGGGCGTCGCTGTTGGCGGTCATGGCTGCGTGGCAGGCGCGGTCGACGGCGCGCCAGATTGATTCGGCGGCGTCGGCCTGGGTGGTCGAGGCGCCCTTGCCGGCCCGCCAGGCCAGGACCGTCAGACCCAGGATCAGGGCCGCCAGCAGCAGGAGCAGCAGCGGGTGGACGCCAAGGAGTAGAGTGGAGTCAACGGGTTCTAACGCCGCCGGATCGGGTGTCTGGAAATCCTGCGGATAGTTGGAGACGCTCGCCGACATGCCGCACCCTGTCTGACCCGTTGTTCGCCGAACCATGATGCCGCAGCGGCGAAGCCGGGCCAAGAAAAAGGTTAACGACAGCCCTCAGGCGGCAGGGGTCAGCAGGGCGCGGGCCTCGGCGCCGGTCCGGGCCGCGCGGTCGCGCACCTCGACCTCGACGATGACGCCGCCCTCGGGCTCGACCGCCCACAGATAGCGACGCTCGACCTCGACCGTGCGGCCGGAGGGGGCGAACCCCTCGAACGCATCGCCCCAGGGGGTGATCTTCTTCAGCTCGACGAAGGGCATGGCGCAGGCGGCGTCCAGCTCCTCCTCGGCCATCTTGGTCAGTTCGTCGTCGGTCAACGGGGGTCTCCTTCGTCGGCGTATATGGCGACGCGGGTCGGGGTATTCGAAGACACCGCCCCCCGATACATGCCCGAGGTGTTCATGGCGAAGGCGGGGGTTCCGTTCAGGCCCATGACGATGACGCCGCCGTCGCCGCCGATCGAGCCGACGTCGGCGATTTCGGCCTCCGCCGCCGCCTGGACGGTCGCGCCGTCGGCGGTGCGGCGGCAGATGTCGCGGGCGACGGTGGAGCGGATGAAATATTCGCCCGAGCCGGTGGCCGAGACGGCGCAGCCGTCGGCGTTGGAGGCATAGGTGCCCGCGCCGATGATCGGCGCGTCCCCGACCCGGCCCCACCGTTTGGCGGTCATGCCGCCGGTCGAGGTGGCGGCGGCGAGGCGGCCCTGGCTGTCCAGGGCCACGGCGCCGACCGTGCCGAACTTCTTCTCGTTCAGGGGCGGGGCGACGCTGGCGTGGTGGGCGGCCGATTGGTCGACGGGCGCGGGGGCGCCGGCGGGGCGTTCCGGTATGGGCAGGCCGGCCTCGGTCAGGGCCTTGACCAGACCCTGCCAGCGGCGCTCGGTAAAGAAGAAGGACGGATCGACCTGCTCCAGCCCGACCGAGGCGGCGAAGGCGTCGGCGCCGGGGCCGATCAACATGACGTGGGGCGACCGCTCCATCACCGCCCGGGCGGCGGCGACGGGGTGGCGGGTCGCAGTCAGGCCGGCGACCGCGCCGGCGGTCAGGTCCGATCCGTTCATGACGGCGGCGTCCAGCTCGTTACGACCCGCTGCGGTGAAGACCGCCCCGCGCCCGGCGTTGAACAGGGGATCGTCCTCCATGACCTCGACGGCGGCCTGGACCGCATCCAGCGCCGAGCCGCCGCTCTTCAGCACGGCCGAACCGGCGTCCAGCGCGGCTTGAAGCGCGGCGCGATAGGCCGCGTCCTGCGCAGGCGTCAGGCTGGACCGCTCGATCACGCCCGCCCCGCCGTGGATCGCCAGCGACCAGCGCGGCGCGGCGTCCTGGGCCTGGGCCGAGGAAAAACACAGTGCAAAGAGTGCAATCAGTCCAGAACAGGCGATGCGCATGGTGAAACTCCTCCGCGCCGAAAAACCGAGTGCAATGGGTGCACATTCCTCCGAGACGCCGGTCTGTCGCAGTGTAACGCCGTGTGCGGGCGTGTCAGGTCGATTGGCCGAAGAAAATCGGAAACGAGGGAAAATCAGAGTGTTGAGTTTGGGCGTTGAGATGGCTCGCCCGCGTGAGTTGGAGCCGCCCATTAGCGGAAGGTCTCTTTGATCTTGCAGGGTTGGTCGCTAATCGACCACTAAGCGACGTTCAGCATTCCACCCAGCTGCAGACATTCCTTCGTCACGCTGATTTCTAGATTAGCCCAACTGCTTACTCAGCGGGTGGGTAAAACATCGAGTCGTTTCCGAAGAACGTATCCGCTACGGCGGTCTCCAATGCGTCTGTCCAATCAACTTTATCGTACTGCCATTGTAGATGAGTGCACCGAGTGAACGTCTCTTCAATGTTGGACGGCTGTGACCGATAGAAGACAAAGCGCTTGGAATAGATCTGAACCGAGCGATTTACGAAATCGATTTCGTCGTTTGTTAGATTCAACACAAAGGCGCGTGGGTAGGAATGATAGCGCATTGGGTGTGTGTAGAAGATTGCAATCGCTGGCGTCAGCGGAACGATACAACGGACACCCCGTGGAGAGTTGGCGACCGAGTGCACGTTGTGGAAGAAACCATCGCCAAATATGAACTCACGACTACCGCTGAGAAGCACGGCGAACTTGCCTCGCGTCATAGCCTCTGACAGCGTCGCTTGAGCATTGCGAACATTCATGCCGAGCAGGCCACGATCACCGTTGTTGGGGTCGAGCCCAATGCGTTCGCGTAGTGCGCGCGTCCCGCTTTTAACTCTGTGACGGAAACTGGGACTACGGGCGATAAGCGAAGCGAGAACTTTGGTGAGTGACGTGAAACGTTCCTCATCGACGATAAGCGGCGTGAGGCGCTTAGAGAGTGTGCTGTCGGAGGGAACGATCGGCGACTCCGCCGTTTTCAACCAGTCAATCAACGGAGTGATCAGAGCGTCGGGTGGTCCGAATGTGTGTTCGAACGACTCGTCCCAAGGGCTCGCCACATCGCTAAGATAGATATTGTTGTCGTTGCGGATCGCTCCAAATTGCTCCGGCTTGGATGTTACGAGCTCACCGTCGCAAGACAGGCTGTGAGCCAGGCCAGCGCTGTCAGCCCAGTGCCGTGATAGCGTCTTCGGCCACCAATGATGACGCTCGTTCTTTGGGATGAGCTTCTTGTGCTTCGGCACGGCATACTCGTTGTCGAACGTGTTGGCAGTTCTAACTGCCGCTACAACTCCCCAGTATTCTCGATCCATCCACTTGCTGGCGAGCGCCAACTTCACCCCTCACCCCCGGTGGTGCAGCCGTTTCCAGATCCTGTAGGCGACGATGGGGGCGAAGCCGCAGATCAGGGCGGCGATCAGGACCGTCCAGAAGCCGCCCTCCAGCCAGAAACGCCCGGCCAGGGCGCCGGCGCCGGCCGCAAGGGCCGGGCCGAGCCAGGGCAGCCAGGTCGGCGGCCGCATCTTCATTCAGGCGTCGACCTTGATGACGCCGCGACGGATCTGGTCCAGCTCGATCGAGTCGAACAGGGCCTGGAAATTGCCGTTGCCGAAGCCTTCGTTGCCCTTGCGCTGGATGATCTCGAAGAAGATCGGGCCGAAGGTGTCCTGGGTGAAGATCTGCAGCAGCAGGCCTTCCTCGTCCGAACCGTCGATCAGGATGCGGTTCTTGCGCATCCGCTCCACGTCCTCGCCGTGGTTGGGCAGGCGTTTGTCGATCAGTTCGAAATAGGTCTCGATCGTGTCCTGGAAGTCCACGCCGCGGGCGCGCATGGCCTCGACCGTCTCGAAGATGTTCTCGGTGGTCAGGGCGATGTGCTGGATGCCTTCGCCGTTGTAGCGGCGGATGAACTCCTCGATCTGGGAGTTTTCGTCCTGGCTCTCGTTCAGCGGGATGCGGATGGCGCGGTCCGGCGCGATCATGGCCTGGGAGAAGAGGCCGGTCGCCTTGCCCTTGATGTCGAAATACTTCTGTTCCTCGAAGTTGAAGACCGAATTGTAGAAGCCCGACCAGGTGCGCATCTGACCGCGACGGACGTTGTGGGTCAGGTGGTCCAGCACCTCCAGGCCGACGTTGTTCTTGCGCTCGGCCTCTTCCCAGCCCTCGATCTCGTCCCAGGCGTCATACAGGGAGCCGGCGTCGCCGTACTGGTCGATGACGTACAGCAGCGAGCCGCCGATGCCTTGCAGGATGTAGGGATAGTCGCCCAGGGCGCCGCCGTCGGCATCCGTCGCGGCCACGGCGCCGCGCTGGAGCGCCCCCTCATAGGCGGCCTTGGCGTCATTGGTGCGGAAGGCCATGCCGTTGGCCGAGGGGCCGTGATCCCTGGCGAAGTCCGCCGCCTGGCCCTTTGGCGAGCGGTGGACGAGGAAGGAGATGTCGCCCTGTTTCAGGCGCACCACGTCGGTCTTGGGGTTCACATGGGTCTTGGTGAAGCCCATCATCTCCAGCCGCGCGATCATCGCCTGGGGCTCAGGGCCGGTGAATTCGACGAATTCGAAACCGTCGACGCCCAGGGGATTTTCCCGGTCGATCTGTTCAGCCGTCGGCTGATGAGGGGCCTGGCTGGGGTTGGGGGTCATGTCGTTCATGGCGCGTCTCCCGCGTAGCGTTCTGAGGCGGGCTTAACCGATAGGGGCCGCCGATTGGCGCGGAACCTAGTCGCGGATGACGACAGAGCCAAGGCGGTCCCACGGGGTCGTGATGCGGAGGGCGTTCTGATGGACATCCGCAATCCTGGCGTGCCAGATGGATGGCCATTGGGGGAGGCAGACATGGACTATCTAAAACGCGCGCCGTTTGGCGGACTGTTCCTGGTCACATTCACGGTGGCGGCGACGTTTCAGGTGTTGATGGCCCTGTTGGGACTACTTCTCGCATTTCTGTCGCCCGGCCTGTTCTTCATGAACGGCGCTCCGGCCACTTCGCCTGTACAGGCGGTCGGCGTTCTCCTGTTTCTTCTGGTCGTCGGACTGGTCGTCAACGCCGGAATATCGGCCATAGGCGCCCTGCTGTGGATGGGCGTCCGGATCGCACTGCCAAAACCCGCCTCCGTTTAAGACGGGGTTCAGCCCGGCAGCAGCCGCGTCGCCCACTCGGCGCCCAGCAGCAGCCCTGTCGCAACCGCGCCCAAAATCGTCAGCCAGGCCGTCGTCACCGCCGCCCCGGCGATCACGAACAGGCCGTCGCGCTGGATCAGGCCGACCGACAGCAGGGCCAGGGCCACGGAGGGGACGGTGTTGGTCAGGGGCAGGACGATGGTGGCCGTAGCCAGGATCATGAAGATCGCCGCCAGCTTCTCGCCCGGTCCGTCGGCGAAACGCCGCAAGCGGGGGCGCGACAGCCGGTCGATCCAGCCCAGTTTCGACTCGGCGAAATCGGCCATGGCCTTCAGCCAGGAGCCCTTGGCGCGCAGCTTCAGGAACCAGCGCGGCAGCCAGGGCTCTTCGCGCCCGACCAGCATCTGTGCGGCCAATAGAATGACGATGACGCCCACGACCTGGGGCACGCCGTACAGGCCCGGCACCAGGCAGGGGATGGACAGCAGCAGGATCAAAAGGCCGTAGGCCCGCTCGTCCAGCCGGTCGCGGACCTCGTCCAGGGTCAGGCCGGCGTCGCCGCCCTCGTCGGACAGGCGACGCAGCAGACGGGTGATGTCGTGGCTGACGTCGTCAGCCTGGGGGGATGGGCGGGGCGCGGTCATCTGAGGGGCTTAAACCGCAACCGCTTCAGTCGCGAGCGTTGCGGTGTCGCAGCGGGTGACGGCGAGACCGGGTCTTGCTAGGGCGGGGCGGTTCGAGGAAATCTCCATGCTTCGCAGACTTTATGACGGCGTGTTCGACCTGGCGCGCCATCGCCACGCCACGCCGGCCCTGGCGGCGGTCTCCTTCGCCGAGAGTTCCTTCTTTCCCATTCCGCCCGACGTCATGCTGGCGCCGATGATCCTGGCCCGGCCGGAGCGGGCCTATGTCTACGCCGGGGTCTGCACGATCGCCTCGGTTCTGGGCGGGATGCTGGGCTATGCGATCGGCTATTTCCTGACCGACGTCGGCCTGGCGATCCTGAGGTTCCTGGGCCATGCCGACGGGCTGGATCATTTCCGCCAGTGGTTCGCCCAGTGGGGCCTGTGGGTCATATTGATCAAGGGGCTGACCCCCATTCCCTACAAGCTGGTGACCATCGCCTCGGGCCTGGCGGCCTTCAGCTTTCCGGTCTTCATGGCGGCGTCGGTCGTGACACGGGGCGGGCGGTTCTTCTTGGAGGCCTGGATTCTGAAACGCTGGGGCCCGGCCATGCTGGCCCAGGTGGAAAAGCGCCTGGCTCTGTGGTCGGGGACCGGCCTGGTTCTGCTGATCGCCCTGATCGTCGTGCTGAAGCTTCTGTAAGTCGACGCGGGGACCGGACCGGAGTAAGACCGTTTCGCAATGAGAAGCCTCTATCGCCTGCTGACCCGTTGGTGGACCGCCTTCGCCCTGGCCGCGTCGCTGGCCATGCTGGGCGCGGCCCATGGGTTCGAACGGTTCGCGGGCCTGGCGCCGTGCAACCTTTGTCTGAAACAGCGCGAGGTCTATTGGGGCGCCGTGGCCGTGGCGGCCGTGGCGACGGCCTGGACGGTGCTGAGCGGCGGGCGACGCGGCACGCCCCGGATCGCCGCCTTCCTGCTGGCGGCCGTGTTTGCGACGGGCGCGATCACCGCCGTCTTCCATATGGGCGGCGAATACAGGTGGTGGAGCCTGCCGGCGACCTGCGTCAGCAGCGGGTCGGTCGATCTGGAGAGCCTGACCGCCCTGGCCCTGGGCACGGGGCCGGCCCAGAGGGTGGCCATGTGCGATTCCGTGGCCTGGAGCTGGCTGGGCCTGTCGATGGCCGGTTGGAACGCCCTGATCTCCCTGGCGTTGGCCGGGTTCAGCCTGCTGGCGACCAAACGCCCCAAGGACGCCCGCGCCCCCCGCTTCGAAAGGGCCTGATCCCATGACCGACGCCGCCCCGCACACTCCTCTGCCCCGCCCGGGCCTGGGCGCGGACAGGGCGCGGATGGACGAAATCCTTCGCGTCGATCACGCCGGCGAATATGCGGCGGTCCTGATCTATCGCGCACAGAAGGCCGTGTTCGAGGGGCGCAATGCGCGCGGCGACATCGTGCGCGACCTCGGCGAAATGCAGGATCAGGAGGCGGTTCACCTGGCCCGGTTCGAGCGACTGCTGAACGAACGCCGCGTGCGGCCGACGGCCATGACGCCGCTGTGGCGCATCGCCGCCTCGGCCCTGGGCGCCGGCACGGCCCTGATCGGCGAAAAGGCGGCCCACGCCTGCACCGAGGCGGTCGAGAGCGTGATCGAGAAACACTACGCCGACCAGATCGCCGAGATCGGCGACCGCGACCCGGCCCTGGCCGCCGAGCTGAAACAGTTCCGCGACGAGGAGCTGGCCCACCACGACCACGCCGTCGAGCACGGCAGCCGCGAGGCGCCGGCCTATCGGCTGCTGAGCGGGGTGATCAAGGCGGGATGCCGCGCGGCGATCAAGATCAGCGAGAAGGTTTGATCCCGCGCCACCGTCACCCTCGGGCTTGACCCGAGGGCCGGGTGGTCCGCCGCATTGCGCCAAAGGCGATGCACAGCCCGATCCACGCCCGGTCCTCGGGTCAAGCCCGAGGATGACGGATTTGGAATGGGGCGTGGCCGCCTTAATAAATCTCGAACAGCCCCGCCGCGCCCATGCCGCCGCCGACGCACATGGTGACGACGCCGTATTTGGCCCCGCGCCGCTTGCCCTCGATCAGGACGTGGCCGGTCATCCGGGCGCCCGACATGCCGTAGGGGTGGCCGATGGAGATGGCGCCGCCCGAGACGTTCAGAAGCTCGTCGGGGATGCCCAGGGTGTCGCGACAATAGAGAACCTGGACGGCGAAGGCCTCGTTCAGCTCCCAGATGCCGATGTCGTCCGCCGTCAGCCCGTGGCGCTTCAGCAGCTTGGGCACGGCGTAGACGGGGCCGATGCCCATCTCGTCCGGCTCCACCCCCGCCACCGCCATGCCGCGATAGGCGCCGAGCGGCTGAAGATTGCGTTTCACCGCCTCGCCGGCCTCCATGATCACACAGGCCGAGGCGCCGTCGGACAACTGGGACGCATTGCCGGCGGTGATGTATTCGCCCTGCTGGATCGCCTCGCCGCTGCCGAAGACGGGTTTCAGCGCCTTCAACCCTTCCAGAGTGGTTTCGGGCCGGTTGCCCTCGTCCTTGGACAGGGTCACCTCTTTCGAAGCGGTCTCGCCGGTGGCCTTGTCCGTGACCAGCATGGTGGTCGTCATGGGCACGATCTCGGCGTCCAGTCGCCCTTCCGCCTGGGCCGCCGCCGTGCGCTGCTGGGACTGAAGGGCGTATTCGTCCTGGCGGTCGCGGCTGATGTTGTAGCGGCGGGCCACGACCTCGGCCGTCTCCAGCATCGACATATATATATGGGGCGCCAGCTTCAGCAGGGCCTCGTCCTTGCCGCGGTACAGGTTCATATACTGGTTCTGGACCAGGGAGATGCTCTCCAGCCCGCCGCCGACCGCCATCTTCTGCTGGTCGAAGATCACCTGTTTGGCCGCCGTGGCAATGGCCATCAGGCCCGAGGCGCATTGACGATCCAGGCTCATGCCCGGAACCGAAGACGGCAGGCCGGCCGCCAGGGCGACCTGGCGCGCGACATTGGTTCCGGTCGAGCCCTGCTGCAGGGCCGCGCCCATGATCACGTCCTCGATCTCGGCCGGATCGACGCCGGCGCGCTGGACCGCGTGTTTGACGGCATGGGCGCCCAGCTGTTGGGCCTGGGTGTCGTTGAAGGCCCCGCGATAGGCCCGGCCTATCGGGGTGCGGGCGGTGGAGACGATGACGGCTTCGCGCATGGAGGGTCCTTCCCGGTTTCGTTCGCCGCTTTGGAGGCGCGGCCGTGTTTCCTCATGGGCGGAACTTAGGCGCCTCCCCCCGCGGTAAGGCAAGCGGAGAGCCTCGTCGGGTCGTCGGCGCCCAGGTCTTTTGTGTTGAAAGGGCGCCACAGTCGCCACATTGTTCGCAGATGCGAGGGAACCGCAGCCGCAGCCTGCCGTTCGGCTCCTGAACGTCGGGCGGACAGCTCGGCTTCGGGCATTTTTTACAGAACGAGGAAGCTATGAAGCTCAAACTTCTCGCATCCGTCGCTGCCGCCGGGCTGTTCTCAGCTGGCGCGGCCTCGGCAGATCCCAACGGTTGGTATGGCGCGATCGACGCCGGCTACCACATCATCGACGACATCAA
>NZ_JBWKZJ010000057.1:0-11540 GCF_059424365.1 Brevundimonas sp. GW456-12-10-14-LB3 | reverse complement strand
GGCGATTCGATTGGAGCGCGGAACCTATTGAAACCAACCCAGGAAAGCAAGAAGTTTTTCAACCCCTCAACTCCCCCCGAAAACCCGGAAGCCGCAACTCCCAGACCCTCAAAGGCCGGCCCGTCTCCGAGCGAGGCAGCCCTATACGGGCCGCCATTTTACACCGCAACCGGATTCTGAAGGCGGAGGAAAGATTCTCACCGACTCTCGGTCGGTCGAGCCGCAGCCCCGCCGCTTAGCCCGCCGCTATATAGGTCTTGAGGCTTTCGGCCTCGCGGGCGTGTTCTTCGATCTGGCGTTTGACGAGGTCGCCGATCGAGACGACGCCGACCAGGGTCTCTCCGTCCAGCACCGGCAGATGGCGGATCCGCCGGTCCGTCATCCGACTCATGACGGTCGACAGGCTCTCGCGCGGCTGGGCGAAGATGACCTTGGCGGTCATATAGTCCTGAACGGGTCGGGCGAGGGCGTTTGGACCGTCGGCCGCCACGGCCTTGACCACATCCCGTTCCGAAAAGACGCCCACGACGGCGTCTCCGTTCTGGACCACCAGAGCGCCTACACGTTTGGCGTCCAACGCCTGACACGCCTCGGCCACCGTCACATCGGCGGTAATGGAATAGACGGCGTTTCCCTTGGTCTTGAGGATCTCGGCGACGAACATCGCGGCTCCTTCTCTCTGTTAGGAGACGACCGCAGGGCCGGGATGGCGACAGGGCCGCTCGGACCGATGATCGCTCAGGGACGCCGGGGAATCAAATGGCCGAATCGGCGCCGCCTGAGCGTCCCGCGTGCGACGTCGTTCCGAAAGCGCGTCCCAGGGGTCCGATCGCCAAAAGGCCGGCGAAGAAGCCGAAGGCATGGGCCTCCCAGGCGATTCGCGCGCCGTCGGCGCCGGGGGCATAGCCGATCAGGCCGGTCACGGCGTTGACCGCCATCCAGGCGATGGAAGCCGCGATCACACGCCGGTCCAACAGGCTGAGGACTCTGCCGCCCCTCCAGCCCTGTGGCGCTCCCATCAGTCGGGTCGCCCCGCCGATCAGCCCAAAGACGGCGCCCGACGCTCCCACCATCGGATCGGAAGATCCCCAATGCACCAGCCCGTAGCCCAGGGCCGCGATGACGCCACACCCTATATAGAAGAGCAGAAAGACGCTCGATCCGAAGCGTTCGCCAAAAAGCCGCGCGACCGGCGCGCCGAAGGCCAGGGCGCCGACCGCATTCATCAGGGCGTGGGCCCATCCACCGTGCAGCAGCATGGCGGTGAACAGCCCGCCCCAACGGCCGTTCTGCAGGTCGATCGGCGCAAAGGCCATGCTGGCGCCCATGTCGGGCAATTGGCGCTGAAAGAAGAACAGCACCGGCATGGACAGGGCGACCACGACCACCGACAGGGGCGCGTTGAATACAGCCTCTGATTTGGGCGGATCTGAATGCGGGGGGCCGTCGAATCGATCGTCAGGTTCGGACATGGTTTTCAATGGGTGACGATTTCGCCGATCTCAAGCGCTTCTTAATAACCTTAACCCAGTTTAGCGGGTGGATCGCGGTTCGATCCCTTGGTTCGTCGACGCGCAAGGAGTCCCCATGCCGGTCCAGAGGCCGATCGCCCCCCTGACGATGGCGCTTGCGGTCGTCCTGGCGGTCCCGACGCTGGCGGCCGCCCAGACCACGGGCTCGGCCGGCGTGGCGCGCTTTCAACAAGGCTATGGGGCGGCGCGAAGCGCCACCCAGGCTGCAGCGACCGGCTCGACACGCGACGCCAACGGCAACCGCATCATCGTCAACGGTCTGATCCAGTCCGGCGCCTCCTCCTATTCCAGCCAATCCGGCGGCGTAGCCTCGGCCTATGCCGGCGCCGGCGCATCGAGCAGCGGGGGCGCGGCCATCGGCGGCTCGACCGCCGTCGGCAATCAACTGAACGTGGTGGTTCAGGGCAGCCACAACACCGTCATCGTCAATTCGAAACAGACCAACAACGGCGACGTCACCGCCGGCACGGCTCTGAACGGAAGCCTCACCCTGCCATGAGCCGACCTGTCTTCATTCGCACCGGCGCTGCGTCGATTGCGGCCGCCCTGCTGCTGGCCGGCTGCGTCAGTCCGGTCGCAGGGCCATCGGGCCAGTATGCGACGCCGATCGGCAATGCGCCGGTCACCGCCAACCCGACCCCCTATTCGACCGCCCTCTACTGCCTGGCCGACTACGCCCGCCGCTATAATCTGCCCTCGCCGCGCATGGCCGTGGGGCGGATCAGCGACTATACGGGCACCGTCTCCTCCGACGGCGGGCGTCAGATCACCGGCGGCGCCTCGCTGATGGCCAACTCGGCCCTCGCCAAGGCCGGCGCGCGGATTGTTGAGCGGTACGACACCTCGGTGTCGGAGCTTGAGCTGCGCTACGCCAACAACAAGCTGATCGGCGACGCCACGCCCGAAGCCCAGGGGCCGGAAGACACCCAGTACCGCCGCATCCTGGCCGGCCAGGTGCCGGGCTCGGACTTCTACATCGTCGGCGGCATCACCGAGGTAAACTACAACATCCGCTCGGGCGGATTCGACGCCGCCGTGGGCGAGGTGGACAGCGACCGGCCCGGTTCCGGCATCGCCACCCACCGCACCTATGTGATGAACATCGCCATGGATCTTCGGCTGGTTCAGACCACGACCCTGGAGGTCGTGGACGTGGTCTCCTATCAAAAGCAAATCATCGGCCGCGAGATCTCGGCGGGCGTGTTCGACTTCCTGAACGGCAATGTCTTCGACATCTCGGCCGGGTCCGGCGGGATGGAGCCGGTGCAGCTGGCCGTCCGCGCCCTGGTCGAACGGGCCACGGTCGAGTTCATGGCCAATCTTTACGGCGCCCCCGGCCCCGAAATCTGCCTCAACGCCGCCAACGACCCGCTCGGCGATTCCACCGTCGGTCCGACCGGCGGCTATTATCCGGCCTATCCCACTACGGAGACGAACAATGGCCAGACTCGCGCCGATCCGTCTCGCTGGCATGATCGCCGCGACGGCGACGTTCGCCGCTCTCGCTACTGAGACGAGGGCCCAGCAAGCGCCGGTCTGCGACGCCCAGACCGGCTCCACCTGCACCAGCACCCAGACGATGACCGGCGAGGTCACCGGCGCGGTGAACCTGGACGTCGCCGTGGGCCAGCTTCAGGTGACCAATGACGTTGCGGGCAATCTTCTGGTCGGAGGCGTCGATCAGGCGGCCGCCGACCTGACCGCGCGCCAGACCATGACGGGTCCGTCCGTCACGGCCCGCACCGCCGTGCGGGCGCCGACCGCCCATATCGAAGACGGCGCCGCCGTCGCCACCACGGCGGCGGCCAATCATATCGCGCTCAGCGGATCGTCCGCCTCGATCACCGGCGCCCTAGACCAGTCAGCTCAAACCCCCGTCCTGGCCGAGACCGTCGCCGATGTTCAATACATCCCCGCCCCTGCCGAATTTTCTGCCCATGCGGCAGCCAACCTGGTCCAGGCCTCGACCGACGGCGCCTCGCACCAGGATTTGACGGTGCGCCAGGCCAACGCCCCGTCGACCATCGAGGCCCGTACCGACGTCTATGTCGACAACGCCTGGAACCTGGCCGCCCGGGCCGGCGCCGGGGGCAACCGGATCGTCCTGTCGAACGCCGGCGGCTCCTTGGTCGCAACGACCGACCAGACCAACCAAGGCCGGATCCGCGCCGTCGCCCAGGCCCAGACCAATCTACAAGGTCAGACCACCGTCGCCGCCCGCGCAGTGGCCAACGAGACCGTCGCCGGCAACCAGGACATATATCTGGAGCTGGACAACACCCAGCTGAACACCGGCGGGGTCGAGGCGACCGCGACCTATACGGGCGTCAGCGGCTATGACGCCTATGTCGGTGCCGAAGCCGTCGGCAACAGCGTGACGGGGTACGCCTGTTCCCAGTGCGGCGGCGAGGTTCACGTGACGAACAGCCAGACCAATGACGCCAATGTCACCGCCACGACCAGTGCGACGATCGGCGCCGGCCGCGCCGCCGTCGTCGGCGCCACCGCCGTGGGCAACAGCGCGACCTTCTACGTCAGCCGACCGGGCGGTTGAGCGCATAAGGTCCGAGATCAGGCTTCTCGCCAAAAGGGCCCCGCCGGCTGAACCGACGGGGCCCTTCTTAACATCTATCGGTCGTCAACTCAGTTCGGACGAACGCTGCCGCCAGCCGAAACGCCGACCGAGGCCGAGGCGCCGTTGCGGTTCGCAGACGCCGACCCATTGGCGTCAGCGTCAGCTGAGGCGCGGCGCGTGGGTGTTTGGGTCTGGGCCTGGCCTTGCCCCGAGCCCGAGGCGGAGCCGCCGCTGCTGGACAGGGCGCTGTTCAACAGGGCCGAACCCTGAGCTTGGCCTTCGCCTTGGGCGGGGCTCGCAGCGTTGGCGACGCCGTTGACGGTTCCGTTCAGCGCGCCTTGGGCCCGCCCCTGGGTGGAGGCGGCGGTCGAAGCGACGCGGTCACGGGTGTTCACCGCAGCATTCTCAGCCCTGGCGCGGTTGCGTTCGGCGGTTGCGGCGGCGCGGGCCTGAGCCTGCTGAGCGCGGCGCTCGGCGCGGGTCAGGGTCTGATTGGTGGTCGAGGCGACGCCGTCACGAATGCGCGAACCGTCGATCGCGCCCGACACGCCTCCGGTCAGAGAGCCGGCGCCACCGATCTGGCCGCCGGTCATGCTTCCGACCTGGCCGCCCAGGCCGCCGGCCAAACCACCGGTCAGGCCGCCGGAACCGCCCAGGACCTGAGCTTGCGATGCGCCGGCCAGAGCCAGGCCGAAAGCGACGGTCGCGGTCATCAGGGTCTTCTTCATCGTCAATCTCCTGCATGTCTCGGGCATCTCGCCCTCGCAGTGTCCAACGACCGGCCGTCGAGATTTCATCCCGACCCTTCGATATTTTATCGAGCCAGCCGTCCGCGCGCACCCATCGTCTGCGGCGCCGCGCGAGATCCGACGCCCACCAAGCCCTGGCCGTAGACGGCGTCGCGGCCGCGCGCCCCCAAGTCGGCGGCGCTGCGCGCCAAGGCGGCCTGACCCTGGCGCGCTACAAGTCCAGCCACGATGGGGGCGGCGAAGGAGGTTCCCCGCACGCTGGTCCAGCGGCCGGCGGGCGCCGCGGCGGCCATGTCGGCGCCCGGAGCGGCGAAGGCGACCTGGGGGCCGCGCGCCGCCTCCGGCAGAACCTGGTCGCGGGCGTTCACGGCCGTGACGCCGATCACCCCGTCATAGGCGGCGGGATAAAGCGGCGGGGCGGCCGGGCCGTCATTGCCCACCGCCGCCACCACCGTCAGACCCCGCGCCTGGGCCCGCTGGATCGCGCGTTCGACCAAGGCGTTGCGCGGGCCGACCAGGCTGACGTTCACCACCCCGACCCTCTGTTCGATCATCCAGGCCAGGGCCTGGGCCAGGGCGGTCGATGAGCCGCCCTCCGCTTGGCCGCCATAGATGTCGGCGACGCGCAGATCGGCGCCCGGCGCGCCGCCAGCGAACGGGCCGCTGCGCCCGACCATCAAGGAGGCGACGGCCAAGCCATGCGCGCCCATGCGCGGCGGCCCGGCGAAACCCCGCTGCACGACCTGCGATCCGACGAGGGCCGGATGGGTCGCCTCGACGCCGGTGTCGATCAGACCCAGCTTAGGGCCGGCGTCTCCGCCAGCGCTTGAGGATTGCTTCGCGAGCCCGCCCTCCTCCGATGACACGGCGCCGGCCGTGTCGTGGATATGGTTGAAGGTCACGTCAGCCTGTGGGTCCAATCTCTTCAAACGCGCGACAGCCCGCGCAAGGGACAGGCCGCGCGGCGGGGAAAGGACCAGGCTGGTCAGTTCAAGAGCCTCAAGCCGCTCCTCCCGCAGAACGGTGAAACCTGCGCTCGTCGCCAGAGCGCGGGCGGCGGGCGACAGGTCCAGGGCCACGATCTCGCCACGCACCACGGGCCAGCCCTGGGGGTCGGCCTCCAGCGCCCCGTTGGAACGCCGCACGAGTTGCGTCAGACGCGCCGGCGCCCTCAGGGCTTGATCGATCCCCTGGCGTCCCAGGCGATCAACCTCGTCCAGACCCGGCAGCCGCTCCGTCAGACGGTCAGGCAGACGATCCGGCATACTTTGCCCCACGCCCGGAATTGTGGGAACCGGCAAAGATCCGATCTGGGCCTGGGCCGGTGCAGCGGTGGTCAGCGGCGTCAGCCCCAGCGCCGCCAGGCCGATCAACGCCAAGGTCCGTTTCCACCGCATCATCCACTCCTTCCGGCCCCGCGCCACTTCGTCCTTGCGTCGGGCGGCGTTCCGTTCTCGATATGCCATGGATGAAACGCCTGGGCTCGTTCGTTTCATCCCGCATGGAAAAGGACGACACGTGGACGATTTTCAGACGGGGCTGGTGGAGCTTCTGCCGCGCCTGCGCCGATTCGCCCGCGTCCTCCGCCCCCACGACGCAGACGCGCAGGATTTGGTGCAACAGACGGTGGAACGCGCCCTGGCGTCGCGGCGCGGTTTCAAGACCGGCACGCGGCTGGACAGTTGGACCTTCACCATCATGAGACGGATCGCCATAGACGACGGTCGCGCACGCCAGCGCTGGGGCCGGGTCCTGACGCCCGAGGACGAGGCCACGGCCCGTGTGCCCGACGCCGCCCAGGCGGACGAAGGTCTGCGCGCCGACGCCCGGCTGGTGCGCGACGCCATCCACGCCCTGCCCGAGGATCAGAAACATGCGGTCGCCCTCGTCCTGGTCGAGGGCCTGTCCTACGCCGAGGCAGCCCAGGTTCTGGGCGTGCCCGCCGGCACCCTGACCAGCCGTCTGGTGCGCGGCCGTCAGACCTTGATGCAGACGTTGGCCGAGCAGGGAGTGACGGGATGAACATCGACGATGAAACCCTGATGCGTTGGACCGACGGCGAACTGGCGCCCGATGCGGTCGCACGGCTGGAAGCGGCGGCCCGGACCGACTCCGCCCTGGCCGAACGGATGGCGACGGCGCGACGGTTGCGCGCGGCGACGCAGGCGGCCTTTCTGGTCCAGGTCGATCCCCGCGACCGTGATCTGTCGCGCCTGATCGCCAATGGCGGCCACGTCCGCGCAGCGCCGTTGGCGGGTTTGAAAGCCTGGTTGTCCCAAGCCCTCGCGCCGCGCCAGGCGCCGATCTGGGGCGGGCTGGCTGCGGCGGCCTTCGTCGCCGGGGTGCTGATCGGGCCGGGCCTGAACAGCGGCTCCGGCATCCGTGTCGCCGAGGACGGCGTCCTTGCCGACAGGGATCTGGTCAAGGTCTTGGATCGCCGCCTCGCGTCAGAGGGGGCGGACAACGCCGGTCGGGCCGTCGGTCTGACCTTCCAGGACGGCGAGGGCCGCTGGTGCCGCACGTTCCAGGCTCGAGACGACGGGCTGGCGGGCCTGGCCTGTCGCCGGTCGGACGGCTGGACCGTCCAGGCCCTGGCGCCCCTGTCGAGTCCAACCGGCGAAGTCCGCACGGCCTCGTCCGACACCCCCGCCGCCGTCCTTAGCGCGGTCGATGCCCTGATCGCCGGTCCCTCCGCCGACGCCGTCACTGAGGCGCGCGCCCGCGACGAAGGCTGGCGCTAGTCCGCGAACGGATTCCCTCTTCAAATTCACCGCTTGCAAAGCGCCTTCGACCCCGGAGGGGGCGTCGGGCGGTGCAAAAGGTCGCCTTGCCCTCGCCCCCACGCTCCCCTACTGCGGACAAAAGCCGCTCCGTCGGGGGTTGCGGCGTTGGGAGTGAGTTCATGCGTTCTGCGCGTCGTCTGCTGCTGCTGGCAGCCTCCGGGTTGGCTCTGTCTGCGGGGGCCTTCAGTGTTCCCGCCCTGGCTCTGGCGGCTTCCCCCGCCGCCGTTCAGGTGGAAGGACAGGTCGCGCCGTCCGATCCTTGGGCCCAGTCCGCCAGCGACGTTCCGGCCGATCCGGCGGTGCGGTACGGCCTGTTGCCGAACGGAATGCGCTACGCCCTGATGCACAACGCTACCCCGCCCGGCCAGGCGTCGTTCCGGCTGCGGATCGACGCGGGCTCCCTGATGGAGCGCGACGACCAGAAGGGGCTGGCCCACTTCATGGAGCATATGGCCTTCAACGGGACCAAGGACATCCCCGAGAATGAGATGCTGCGGATCCTGGAGCGACTGGGCCTGGCCTTCGGCGCCGACACCAACGCCTTCACCAGCTTCGACCAGACCGCCTATATGTTGGAGCTGCCCAACACCCAGGACGAGACGGTCGATACGTCGCTGCGGGTCATGCGGCAGATGATGGGCGACGCCCTGATGGCGTCGGACTCCATCGACGCCGAGCGCGGCGTGATCGAGGGCGAGGAACGCAGCCGCAACAGCCCGCAGATGCGGGTGCTGAAGACCCAGCTGGCCCTCCTGGCGCCGGGTCAGCGCCTGTCGCAACGCCTGCCGATCGGCGACCTGGAGGTGATCCGCACCGCGCCGCGCGAGCGCTTCGTGGACTTCTATGAGGCCTACTATCGCCCGTCGCGGGCGACCTTCATCGCCGTGGGCGACTTCGACCTGGACGCCATGGAGGCCAAGGTGCGCGGCGCCTTCGCCGACTGGACGCCCAAGGCCGCCGACGGCGCGGAGCCCGACCTTGGTCAGGTGCAGCCGCGCCAGCCCCAGACCAGCATCATTGTGGAGCCGGGCGTACAGTCGTCGATCCAGATCAACTGGATCAAGGCGCCGGATCTGGATCCCGACACCTTCAACGAACGGGCCGAGGACATTCGCCGCAGCCTGGGCTTAGCCGTGCTGAACCGACGGCTGGGCGAGATGGCGCGGGCCGACAATCCGCCCTTCCTCGGCGCCGGCGCCGGCTATCAGTCGCTGTTCGACAGCCTGGACGCCGGCGTCCTGTCGGTCAGCTTCACCCCGGGCCAGTGGAAGCGCGCCCTGGAGACCGTCGAACAGGAGGCGCGCCGCCTGACCCAATACGGGGTGACCGCGCCTGAACTTCAGCGCGAGATCACCGAATACCGCACCTCGCTTCAGAACGCCGTCGCCACCGCAGCGACCCGCTCCACCCCCGCCCTGGCCGGCGCCCTGCTGAACGCCGTCAACAGCGACACGGTCTTCACCGCGCCCCAGCAGAGCCTGGATCAGTTCGAACGGATTGTCGCCGACCTGACGCCTGAACAGGTAGACGCCGCCGTCCGCCCGGTATTCGAAGGCCAGGGGCCGCTGGTGCTCTTCACCAGCCCGGTCCCGGTCGAGGGCGGCGAGGCGGCCGTCACGGCCGCCCTGGAGGCGTCGCGTCAGGTTCCTGTGGCGGCTCCGGCCGATCAGGCGGCCCTGGAATGGCCCTATGCCGACTTCGGTGCGGCGGCGGCCCCGTCGTCGCGCACCGAGGTGTCGGACCTGGGGGCCGTGCTGGTGCGCTTCCCCAACGGCACGCTGCTGAACATCAAGAAGACCGACTTCCGTGACGATCAGATCCTGATCAGGGCCAAGACCGGCATCGGCTCCCTGGGGCTGCCGACAGACCGGTTCTCGCCCCTGTCCCTGGCCGATACGGTGCTGAACGCCGGGGGCCTGGGCAAGCTGACGGTGGACGAGGCGGATCGGGTCCTGGCGGGTCATGTGATCAACACCTCGGTCAGCCAGGGCGAGGACGGCTATGTCTTCAGCGGCTCGACCCGGCCTGAAGATCTGGCGCTGGAGCTTCAGGTGCTGACCGCCTTCCTGACCGATCCGGGCCTGCGCCCCGCCCCGCTGCAGCGCGCCCAGGCGGCCTATCCCCAAACCCTGGAGCAATTGACGGCCACCCCCGGCGGCGCCTTTGCGGTGAAGGGCGGCGCGATCCTTGCCGGGGGCGACAAGCGCGCCGCCACGCCGACGGTCGAGGAGTTCCAGTCGGTTGAGATCGAGCCGCTGCGCGAGCAGATCAAGGCCGCCCTGGCCTCCGGCCCGGTCGAGATCACCGTCGTCGGCGATGTGGACGTGGATGCGGTGATCGCGGCCGTGGGCTCGACCTTCGGCGCCCTGCCCGCCCGCGGCGCGGCGCCGACGCCGCCGGCCGGTTCGGCCGAACGGCGCTTCCCCGCGCCCACGGCGACCCCGGTCCGGCTGACTCACACCGGCCAGGCCGAACAGGCCCTGGGCGTCGTGGCCTGGCCGACGACGGACCAGATCGGCGACCGCACCACCTCGCGTCAGCTGTCCCTGCTGTCGGCGGTGCTGCAGCTGCGGCTCAACGAAGACATCCGCGAGAAGCAGGGTCTGGCCTATTCGCCCAACGCCGGCTCCAGCACCTCCGACGTCTTCCCCGGCTACGGCTATATGGTCGTGGCGGCCGAGACGGCGCCGGAGTCCCTGCCGAAACTGTTCACCGCCGTTGACGCCATCGCCGCCGATCTGCGCGACAATCCGATCGGTGAGGACGAACTGAACCGCGCCCGCCGCCCGGCGCTGGAGCGTCTGCGCCGCAGCATGGCCGACAACGGCTATTGGCTGACCCAGTTGTCCGAGGCCCAGTCGGACCCCGCCTCGCTGGACCAGACCCGCAACAATATCGCGGTACTGGAAGCCGTCACAGCGGCCGACCTGAAACGGCTGGCGCAGCATTATCTGAAGCCGGACACGGCCTGGCGCGCCGAGGTCGTCTCGGACAAGCTGGCCCAGTAAGAAAAACGGCCCCGGTTCGAAAGAGCCGGGGCCGAGCCCTTTCCAGGGCAGTTTTCAGGATCATCGACGGAGACGTCGACGCCCCCATATCTCGCACGCGGCGCCTGAGCCGAGGCTGAACGGGGCGTGTCAGCTCCGGTTCAGAAGACCCGGCCGCCGACGCCGCCGTCCAGGGTGATGGCGCCGGTGACGACCGTCGCGCTCTGCACCTCTTCGCGGTATTCGGTGTATTCTTCCTCGCGATACATCGTCAGGATCTTCACCCCGGCGCCGTAGCGACGCAGCAGGGAGCGCTCGTTGCAGTCGCGCTCGGGCTTTTCGGGGCGGCATTCCAGCCGACCTTCGCCGCCGAACCACAGGGCCTCGTGCTTGTTGCAGGTCAGGGTCGTGCCGTGGTCGAATTTGATCTCACCCTCATAGTCGGCGATCGTCGCCTGAAGCCAGGTGCCGGCCAGGCAGCGGTAGATTTCGCCCTCATAGCCGTCGGCGATCTCGCGGTCAGGCTTCACCTGAGAGGCGGGATGCGGCACCTGGCGATCGTCGATACAGACGGCCTGGATCACCACGCGCTTCATCATCCGGCGATAGGCGGTGAAGGGCGTCCGCACCGTCTGGGCCAGACCCTCGACGGCCAGGCCCTGAATGGTGGTCGGATAGGGTTGGTCCACGGTCACATAGGCGGCGCCGCCGCCCCCACCGTAGCCGTAACCGCCCGCAAAGCCGCCGGCCCGGGCGTTGATATAGGCCCGGGCGCCAGCGTTTGCGTTGGCGCCGGCGTTGGCGGACGCACCGGCGTTCACATTGACGTTCACATTGACATTGGTGTTGGACGACCAGTGGCCCCCGCCCCCGCCGCAGGAACCGCCGTCTCCGCAAGAGGGCGGGGGCGGGGG
>NZ_JBWKZJ010000056.1:0-13030 GCF_059424365.1 Brevundimonas sp. GW456-12-10-14-LB3 | reverse complement strand
CCCCTCCCCCGCTGCGCGGGTGCTCCCCCCAGGGGGGGGAGATTTTGGTGGGGCTGCCGGCGTCGATCCTCCCCCCTTGGGGGAAGCAGCGCCGGAGGCGACGGAGGGGGCCTGAACGGGGCTCTTGGCGACATTGCCGGCCCCGGCCACATCGAAGGCCACCAGCGGCCCGCCGACCGGCACGGCCTTGCCCTCCTCGCCGTACAGGGCGACGACCGTTCCGGCGACCGGCGAGGTGATCTCGACCGTGGCCTTGTCGGTCATGACGTCGGCCAGGATCTGGTCTTCCTCGACCGCATCCCCGACCTTGACGTGCCAGCCGACCAGTTCGGCCTCGGCCGTGCCTTCGCCGACGTCGGGCAGCTTGAAGACATAGTTGCCGGTGGAGGCCTGGGGGGCGTCAGGAGCCCCTCCACCCCGCTTCGCGCGGTCCCCCTCCCCACTGGCGTGGGGAGGAGACGATGCCGCTACTGTCTCCTCCCCGCGCGAAGCGGGGGGAGGTGGCTCGGAGCGCAGCGGAGAGACGGAGGGGCTCTCTTCCGCATTCCCCGCCCCCTCGACCTCGAACTCGACCAACGGCCCGCGCACCGGCACCATGGCGCCGGGCTCGCCGTGCAGGGCGATGACCTTGCCGGACACAGGCGCGGTGATCTCTACGGTGGCCTTGTCGGTCATCACGTCGGCGACGATCTGGTCCTCGGCGACCGTATCGCCGACCTTGACGTGCCAGCCGACCAGTTCGGCCTCGGCGGTGCCTTCGCCCACGTCGGGCAGTTTGAAGACGAAACGACCCATCTTAACGTCCTCCGGCCATGACGCTCTTCGCGGCGTCTGAAACCCGTTGCGGTCCGGGGAAATATTCCCATTCGAAAGCATGGGGATAGGGGGTGTCCCAGCCGGTGACGCGCGCGATCGGCGCCTCCAGGTGATAGAAGCAACGCTCCTGCACCAGGGCCGACAGTTCGCCGCCGAAGCCCGAGGTCTTGGGCGCCTCGTGCACGATGACGCATCGGCCGGTCTTTTTCACGCTGGCCTCGATGGCCTCGATGTCCAGCGGCACGAGCGAGCGCAGGTCGATCACCTCGGCGTCCACGCCGGCGTGTTCGGCTCCCGCCAGCGCCACCCAGACCATTGTGCCATAGGCCAGGATGGTGACGTCGTTTCCTTCGCGCATCACGCGCGCCTTGCCGATCGGCTCGACATATTTGCCCGTCGGAACCTGCGCCAATTCTTGCGCCTTCCACGGCGAGACCGGCTTCTCGTGCCAGCCGTCGAACGGGCCGTTGTACAGACGTTTCGGCTCGAAGAAGACGACCGGGTCGTCATCCTCGACGGCGGCGATCAACAGGCCCTTGGCGTCATAGGGGTTGGACGGAATGACGACCTTCAGCCCCGCGATATGGGTGAACAGGCTTTCCGGCGACTGGCTGTGGGTCTGACCGCCGAAGATGCCGCCGCCGTAGGGGCTGCGAATCGTAATCGGGCTGGTGAACTGACCGCCCGAGCGATAGCGCATCTTGGCCGCTTCGGAGACGATCTGGTCATAGGCCGGATAGATGTAGTCGGCGAACTGGATCTCGACGACCGGGCGCAGGCCATAGGCGCCCATGCCGATGGCGGCGGCGACGATGCCGCATTCGCTGATCGGGGCGTCGAAGCTGCGGGTCAGGCCGTGCTTCTGCTGCAGCTTGTCGGTGACGCGGAAGACCCCGCCGAAATAGCCGGCGTCCTCGCCGAACGACAGGACGTTCGGATCCTCGGCCATCTTGACGTCCAGGGCCGAGTTCAGGGCCTGGATCATGTTCATCGGAATGACGCCGGCGCCGGTCGCTTCCGAAGCGGGAGCGGCGTTCTGATCGACCATGTCCGGTTCGACTCCGTCAGTACGATCCGCTTCGATAAAGGTGGTTTGCTCGCTCATGATCAGACCCCCACCTCGCGACGCTGTTCGACCAGGCGCCAGTCCTCGGTCGCATAGACCTCCTCGAACATGGTCTTCACGCTGGGACGCGACTGGCCCAGGGTGCCGATGGCCTCGGACTCCTTGCCGGCGGCGCGAACCTGTTCGACCGCCTCCTTGAGCGCCGCCGTGTGGCGCTCATCATCCCATTCGCCGATCAGCGTCAGATGCTGGCGCAGCCGCTCGATCGGATCGCCCAGCGGCCATTTCTCGTGCTCGTCGCCGGGGCGATAGCGGCTGGGGTCGTCCGAGGTCGAATGCGGGGCGCCGCGATAGGTGAACAGCTCGATCACCGTCGCCCCTTGGTTCGAGCGGGCGCGCTCCTCGGCCCACTGGGTCGCGGCCCACACCGCAAGAAAGTCGTTGCCGTCCACCCGCAGGGCCGGCAGGCCGTAGCCGATGGCCTTGGAGGCGAAGGTGGTCTCCAGCCCGCCGGCGATGCCCTGGAAGGAGCTGATGGCCCACTGGTTGTTGACGATGTTCAGGATGACCGGGGCGCGATAGACGGATGCGAAGGTCAGGGCGTTGTGGAAGTCGCCCTCGGCCGTGGCGCCGTCGCCGATCCAGCTGATGGCGATCTTGTCGTCGCCCTTGTAGGCGCTGGCCATGGCCCAGCCGACCGC
The DNA here is from genome assembly GCF_059424365.1 of Brevundimonas sp. GW456-12-10-14-LB3. Classification (NCBI taxonomy): domain Bacteria; kingdom Pseudomonadati; phylum Pseudomonadota; class Alphaproteobacteria; order Caulobacterales; family Caulobacteraceae; genus Brevundimonas; species Brevundimonas sp. GW456-12-10-14-LB3. The sequence goes on along the minus strand of NZ_JBWKZJ010000056.1, from coordinate 10,447 downwards.
CTGGGGGACCTGGGTGCCCAGATTGCCGCTGATGGTGAAGAAGCCGTAGTCCTTGGCCGAATACATGATCGGCAGCTGGCGGCCTTTGATCGGGTCTTCGGCGTTGGAATAGATCTGGTTCATCATCGCCGTCAGCGGATAGCCGCGCGCGATCAGCAGCCCCTGCTGGCGATAGGTGGGGAAGCCCATGTCCTCGCGGCTCAGGATCATGCCTTGGGCGACTGCGATGGCCTCCTCGCCGGTGCACTTCATATAGAAGCTGGTCTTGCCCTGACGGTGGGCGCGGTGCATCCGGTCGTCGAAGGCGCGGGTCAGGATCATGGCCTTCAGGCCGCGACGAAGTGTCTCGGGGTCCAGGCGCGGATTCCACGGCCCGACGGCGTTTCCATCCTCGTCCAGCACCCGGATCAGTCGAAAGGCGTGATCGCGCATCTCATAGGGCGCCGTCGAAACCTCCGGCCGATCCACGGCTCCGGCGGGGTCCATCGTCAGATGGCTAAAATCCGGCGCGTCGCCCGGCCGACCCGAGGGTTCAGGCACGCGCAAAGAAAGGGGGCGACTGTTCTTTTGGCTCATTTTGTCGTTCATGCGGGCGTCCGGTTCCGTTCGGAGGATGCGTCCGTGTTTCCTCTGGACGTGTGATAACACGGCCCCTAAGCAGGCGCTCGCTCAAATTGACCTTGCAAAATCCCTATTTAGGGTATTTTATTTCGCCATAACCACAATCGGAGAAACGCATTGGCGGACGAACTCGATCCCATCGACGCCCGGATCCTGGATATCCTGCAACAAGACGCCGGACTGTCGGTCGCCGAAGTGGCGGATCGGGTCGGCTTGTCGGCCTCGCCCTGCTGGCGGCGCATCAAACGGCTGGAAGATTCCGGCCTGATCACCAAGCGCGTCACCCTGCTGAACGCCAAGCTGCTGGGCCTGGATTTCGAGGTCTACGCCATCGTCAAACTGATGCTGCCCTCGGCCGAGAACCTCGACATCTTCGAGGCGGCGGTCGCCAAATGGCCGGAAGTGGTCCAGTGCGCCACCATCACGGGCCGCGAGGACTATGTGCTGCGAATCATCACCTCCGACATGCACGCCTTCGACAAGTTCCTGCGCGAAAAGCTGCTGGCCCTGGGCATCGTCTCAGACTGCGAGAGCCATATCGTCACCCGCGGCGTGAAGAACGTGACCGCCCTGCCTCTTGGCATAGTGACCCCTCACGTCGGATAAGACCGTTCGGCGGCGTCTTCCGCCGAGGGGATGCCGAACATGATCGAACTGGTGATCGACGCGCGCCGTAAGGACCTGGGCGGGTTCGAGGTCGGCCGCGTCCTGCCCTTCCATTCGCGCCGGATGGTCGGGCCCTTCATCTTCCTGGATCAGATGGGCCCGGCCGAGTTTGCGCCGGGCGCCGCCGCCATTGATGTGCGGCCGCACCCCCACATCGGCCTGTCGACCCTCACCTATCTGTTCGAGGGCGAGATCCTGCACCACGACAATCTCGGCTATAACCAGCCCATCCGCCCCGGCGAGGTGAACTGGATGACGGCCGGCAAGGGCATCGTCCATTCCGAGCGCACCGATCCACTGAAGAAGAGCCGCGGCGGGCCGATGCACGGCATGCAGGCCTGGGTCGCCCTGCCCGACGAGGCCGAGGAAATCGACCCCTCCTTTCATCATCTGGGCGAGGACGCCCAGCCTTCCTATGAGAACGGCGGCCTGTTCGCGCGTCTGGTGGCCGGAGAAGCCTATGGCGCCAAGGCGAGCGCGCCGGTGTCCTCGCCCCTCTTCTATGTGCACTGGGAGCTTCAGCCCGGCGTCCGCACCGCTCCGCCTCCGGGCAAGGGCGGCGGCGGCATGAGCGAGCGCGCTCTGTTCGTGGCCAAGGGGGCGATCGAAGTGGGCGACCGCACCTTCCATGAAGGCCAGATGATCGTGCTGGAGCCGACGGCCGAGCCGACGGTCAAGGCCCTAGTGCAATCGACCGTCATGGTCCTTGGCGGCGAGCCGGTGGGCGAACGGCTGATCTGGTGGAACTTCGTCGCCTCCAGCCAGGCCCGCATCGACCAGGCCAAGGCCGACTGGAAGGCCGGTCGGATGAAACTCCCGAGCGAGGACGATCTGGAGTTCATCCCCCTTCCGGAGGAGCCGGTCCAAGCCCAGGCCGCCCCGGCCCCGGTCGAACCCAAGCCGACAGATCCGGTCTGAGGGCGCACCCGCATTCTCTCTCCCCGTTCCGGGGGGGGGGAGAAACGGATGACTTGTTCTCCCCCATTTGCCCCCGCCCCTGCAACCGGCTAACGCCTCGCGCATGAACTTCGCATTCGACGCCCAGGTCACCGCCGCCCTGTTCGACAACACCGGCGCCGTCTTCGCCCTCGGCGACGGCTCGGTCCGGTTCGCCGACGGCGCGACGGTCCAGGCGCATGACGGCGCCGTCCTGTGCGCCGCGGTTCATCCGTCCGGCGAAGGGGTGGTGACCGGCGGCGACGACGGTCGGCTGGTCTGGAGCCGCCCCGGCGTCGAGCCTGCGGTCTTGGCCGAGGCGAAGAACCAGTGGATCGACGCCGTGGACGCCTCGCCAGCGTCGGGCCTGATCGCCTTTTCCTGGGGGCGCACCCTGTCGGTGATCGATCCGTCCGAACCGGGTTTCCGGCGCGACTTCCAGCATGAACGCACCGTCTCCGGCGTGGCCTTCGAACCCAAGGGACGGCGCATCGCCGCCTCGACCTACGGCGGCGCGGCCCTCTGGTACGCCCGGATCGAGAAGCAGCAGCCGACCAGGCTGAGCTGGGCCGGGTCGCACACCGGCGTGGCCTTCTCGCCCGACGGCGCCTTCGTCGTCACCACCATGCAGGATAATCAGCTTCACGGCTGGCGGCTGAAGGACGCCAAGAATCTGCGGATGGGCGGCTATCCATCCAAGGTCCGCTCCCTGGCCTTCCTGGCGAACGGCCAGCTGCTGGCCACCTCGGGCGCCCAGGGCGCCGTGCTTTGGCCCTTCATCGGCTCCAACGGCCCGATGGGCCGCGAGGCGACCGAGATCGGCTATGACGAGGCCAGCCTGATCAATCTGGTCTCGGCCCGCGTGAACCACGGCCTGCTGGCCGCCGGCCTGACCGACGGCCGGGTCTGGGTCGCCCATCCGGCCGCCCAGGGCCTGAACTTCGTCAAGGCCAACAAGGGCCCGGTCATCGTCGCCCTCTGCCTCAGCCCGGCGGCTGATGCGGTCGCCTGGGCCGACGAGGACGGGGCCGCCGGGGTGGCGATCCTCTGATGGCGAGGTGGCCTCGTCCATCCTGGCTCCGGGCGGTCGTCATCGCCGCCGCCATCCTGACCACCGTGCCGGTCGGCGGCGTCCTCTGGGTCGCCCTCTTCCCGCCCCTGCCCACCATCCTGATGCTGCGCCAAGCCGTGCGCGGCGAGGGGCTGGACTACCAGTGGCGCGGGCTGAAGCAGATTTCGCCCCATCTGGTCGACGCCGCCATCGCCGCCGAGGACGCCCGCTTCTGCAGCCACCACGGCTTCGACATGGAGGCCATCCAGAAGGCCCTGGACCACAACGCCGAGGGCGGGCGCATCCGGGGCGGCTCCACCATCAGCCAGCAGACGGCCAAGAACGTCTTCCTGTGGCCCGGCCGCGACTGGGTCCGCAAAGGCTTTGAGGCCGGATACACCGTCCTGATCGAGACCGTCTGGTCCAAGCGGCGGATCATGGAGGTCTATCTGAACGTCGTCGAATGGGCGCCGGGCGTCTACGGCGCCCAGGCGGCGGCCCAGCACTGGTTCGGCAAGGACGCCGCCGACCTGAGCCGGCGCGAGGCGGCGCGCCTCGCCGCCATCCTGCCGGCGCCGCGCCGCTATCAGGCCGCAGCCCCCGGCCCCTACGTCCGTCGCCGCGCCGCCCGCATCCAGGCCGCCATGGGAACGGTGCGCAATGACGGCCTGGACAGCTGCGTCCGGCTCAAGCAGGCCGAAGGCCGGTAGCCCGGAGACGGCTCAAGTAGGCCGAAGGCCGGTAGCCCAGAATGATCCCCGCTGAACCGCCCCGCTTGACGCGGCGCCGCCCCTGACCTCTCCTGCGCCCGCTGTTCAGGAGATCCATCATGAAGCGTCAGATGACGACCGCCGCTGCGGTCTGCGCCCTCGCCTTCGCCGCCGGCTGCGCCGCCGCCCCGACCCCGGACAAGGCTCTGCCGCTTCAGGCCGAAGCCGGCGCCCAGACCTTCACTCCCGCCCCGGTCACCGCCACCGGCCTGAGGGCCGACTACCCCACGACCGCCGAAGGCGCGACCCAGTTCGTCGCCGACGCCGAGGCCAAGATGCTGACCTTCGGCGAATACGCCGCCCGGGTGCAGTGGGCCCGGGCCACCAACATCACCTTCGACACCATGTGGCTGGAATCCAAGGTCAACGCCGAGGCGACCGAGCTCCAGGTCCAGTTCGCCAACCAGGCGGCCAAGTTCAACGACGTCGCAGTCGATCCGGTGGTCCGCCGCAAGCTGAACCTGCTGCGGCTCGGCATCGTCCTGCCCGCCCCGAACCGCCCCGGCGCCGCCGAGGAGCTGTCGCAGATCACCACCCGTCTGGATTCGACCTATTCGACCGGCAAGTTCGACTTCAAGGGACGGCAGATCACCCTGGACGAGGCCTCGCTGATCCTGGCCGACAGCCGCGACCCGAACGAAACCAAGGCCCTCTACGAGGGCTGGCGCACCATCTCGCCGGTGATGAAGAACGACTACGCCCGCATGGTCGAGATCGCCAACGAGGGGGCGCGCGAACTGGGCTTTTCCGACACCGGCGCCCTGTGGCGGTCGGGCTACGACATGCCCGCCGACGACTTCGCCGAGGAGACCGATCGGCTCTGGGCCCAGGTCAAGCCCTTCTACGAGAACCTTCACTGCTATGTCCGCGCCCGGCTGAACGCCAAATACGGCGACGCCGTTCAACCCGACCACGGCCCGATCCGCGCCGATCTGCTGGGCAATATGTGGTCGCAGCAATGGGGCAATATCTATGATGTCGTGGCCCCGACCAGCGGCGGCGCCTCCAGCTACGACCTGACCGAATTGCTCAAATCCGCCGACTACGACCCGGTGAAAATGGTCAGGACGGGCGAAGGCTTCTACGTTTCGCTGGGCCTCGATCCTCTGCCCCAGACCTTCTGGGAACGCAGCCAGATCGTGCGCCCCCGCGACCGTGAGGTCGTCTGCCACGCCTCAGCCTGGGATCTCGACAACGCCGACGACATCCGCATCAAGATGTGCACCAACGTCAACGGCGACGACTTCTACACCGTCCACCACGAGCTGGGTCACAACTACTACCAGCGCGCCTACAAGAACCAGCCGATGCTGTTCCGCAACGGCGCGAATGACGGCTTCCACGAGGCCATCGGCGACTTCGTCGGCCTGTCGGCCCTGACCCCCACCTATCTGAACCAGATCGGCCTTTTGAAGACGACGCCGGGGGCGGAAGAGGACATTCCCTTCCTGCTGAAGATGGCGCTGGACAAGATCGCCTTCCTGCCCTTCGGCCTGATGGTCGACCGCTGGCGCTGGGGCGTTTTCTCGGGCGAGACCACGCCGGACCAGTACAACGCCGCCTGGACCGCCGACATGCTGAAATACCAGGGCCTGGTTCCGCCGGGCCCGCGACCGGCCAATGCTTTCGACCCGGGCGCCAAATACCATGTGCCGGGCAACACCCCTTACACCCGCTACTTCCTGGCCCACATCTACCAGTTCCAGTTCCAGCGCGCGGCCTGCAAACAGGCCGGCTGGACCGGCCCCCTGCACCGCTGCTCGGTTTACGGGAACAAGGACGTCGGCGCCCGTTTCAACGCCATGCTGGAAATGGGCCAGTCCAAGCCCTGGCCCGAGGCGCTCGAGGCTTTCACCGGCGAGACGCGGAACGACGCCTCGGCGGTCGCCGACTATTTCGCCCCTTTGAATCAATGGCTGACGGTCCAAAACCGCGGCCATGACTGCGGCTGGTCGCAGGCCTGAAGACGGTCCTTAGGCCGGGTCTGTTAACCGCGATCCGTCAGCCTTCCTTTAACCGCATGAGGCCATTGTGGCCTCATGCGGGCGGCTCGCGCCTGTAAGGAAGCGACGACATTGGCGCCACAACCGATCCACAAGGTCCTCAGCGGCCTTCGGGCCCTGGCCTTCCGGCTGGGCGGCGACCGGCGCGGCAATGTGGCGATCATCTTCGCTCTCAGCCTGCCCGTCATCGTCATGCTGGCCCTGGGCGGCGTCGACATTCACCGCATAACCACGGCCAAGGCCCAGTTTCAGGACGCCCTGGACGCCGCCGCCCTGGCCGCCGCGCGGTCTCCCTATACGACGCCGGAAGAGCTGAAGAGCATCACCCTGGTCAATCTTCGCGCCAATCTGAAGGGGATTGAGCTCGAGCCGGTTCAGGACGGCGACGTTCAGGTCGCCATGAACGACAAGAGCGTCGTCATCGCCACCGCTCAGGGGCGGGTAAAGACCCTGGTCGCCAACATCGTGCTTCCGCCCTACGGCCAACTGCTGGACGACACCCTGCCCGTCTCGGTGCGATCCGAGGTCAACCGCTCCTCGCGCGATGTGGAGGTGGCCCTGGTCCTGGACATCACCGGCTCGATGAACGACTGCGCCGCCAGTTGCTCAAGCGGCCGCAAGATCGACAATCTGAAGTCGGCGGCCAAGGAGCTGATCGACATCGTCGTCCAAGACAACCAGTCGCCCTTCTATTCCAAGGTGGCCCTGGCTCCATATTCCATGGGCGTCAATGTAGGCGACACCTATGCTGATAGGGCGCGCGGAGCGCTCGCCTCCAGCACCCAATCCATCACCGCGGCGACCTGGCTGACGGGCTCGGTCAAGACGATCACCAGCATCACCCGCGCCTACACCCCGGTGGTCACCGCTTCGAAGCACGGGTTCAAAAACGGCGACATCGTGACGATCTGGAGCGCGGAGACGATGGGGGGCCTGAACGGCATAGCTCTTACAGTTGGCAACGCCACGACAAACACCTTCAGCCTCGTCGATAGGGACACCCGCTACTATTCCGCCTTCTCAGGCCGGGCCTATGTCGCCAAATGCGCCCGGGCGGACTGCAACATCGTCATTACAATGGCCCGCCACGGCCTCTCGCCCGATGGGGACGCCGCTGTCCTGAGCGGCATGGGCGGCCTCAGCCAGTTGAATGACATCGGTTTCCGCGTCGCCGGCGTCAGCGCGACCACGGCGACCTTGGCGCTCGACGCCTCTCAAGCCCAATTGGCGAACGCCCCCATGGGCGGAGCCGCCTATACGTCGGGCGGCCAGCTGGTCTGCGGCGTGGACGGCTGTTCGAACCGAGATTTCGTCAATGCGGCAGGAACCTGGACGCGCTTTCCCGGAACGACCTGCGTGTCGGAAAGAGCCGGGGCGCAGGCCTATACGGATGCGGCCCCGTCCACCTCGTCCTGGGTTGGACGAAGCTACGCCGGAACCGGCAACGCCTGCCCGGCCTCCCGAATCGTCCCCCTGACCAACGTCAAGAAGACCCTGACCGACGCCATCAACGGAATGTCGGCGGTCGGATCGACGGCGGGCCATATCGGTTTGGCTTGGGGCTGGTATCTGGTTTCGCCGACCTTCGGCCTATGGTCAGGCGCAGGCGCGCCCGCCGCCTATGACTCGACCAAGACCTTGAAGGCCGTCGTGCTGATGACCGACGGGGAGTTCAACACCCCCTATTTCCGGGGCGTGATCGCCGGAGACGCAGGGGTCGGCAGCGGCGGGGCGGACACCCATATCAACCAGCCCGCCACCAACGGCTCTTCCTTCGACCAAGCCTATCGGCTCTGTCAAAACATGAAGGCCGCCGGCGTCATCGTCTATACGGTCGGCTTCGATATCGGCGCAGCCCAGAATATGACCGGTCCGATCGATTCCGCCGGCGAGCTGATGGCGCGGTGCGCCACCAACCCCGACCGGGCTTTCCAGGCGTCCAGCTCCACCGACCTTTCCGACGCCTTCCGAGACATCGGACGGGACATCACCCGGCTGCGCATCTCCCGCTAGGGACGACTCGCCTCAGAGCAGGCGGATTTCGCGCAGACGTTCGGTCAGATAGTCCTCTGCCAGAATGGTCTTGCCGGCATAGCGATCGGGATTGTCCGGCGTGATCGTGCTCGGCAGCGTCTCAATCGGGAAGTCCGGGTTGAAATGCAGGAAGAAGGGCGTCGAATAGCGGGCGAAGCCCCGACGTTCGGGCGCGGGATTGACCACCCGGTGCGTCGTCGACGGCAGGACGTGGTTGGTTAACCGTTGCAGCATGTCGCCGATATTGACCACCAGGGCGCCCGCCGGCGGCGCAATGTCCAGCCAGCTGCCGTCCTTCTCCTTCAGCTGCAGCCCAGCCTCTTCGGCGCCCAGCAGCAGGGTGATGACGTTGATGTCCTCGTGGGCGCCGGCCCGCACGCCCGGCGCATCGGCGGGCACCGGCGGATAGTGCAACATGCGAAGGACGCTGTTGCCCATCTCGACCTTGTCGTCAAAATAGTCGTCGCTCAGCTTGAGGTACCGCGCGATGGCCCGGAGAATGCGCCGCCCCAGCGCGTCGAGATCCTCATACATGCCGTAAAGATGGTCGCGGAAACCGGGCACCTCCTCGGGCCAAAGGTTGTCTCGCATGAAGCGGCGGTACGGATGGTCCTGCGGCAGTTCGCGACCAACGTGCCAGAATTCCTTCAGATCCACGGCGGTCGCCCCCTTGGCCGCCTCGACACCGAACGGGGTCAGACCCCGCGCCCCGCCGGTTCCCGGCTGGTGGTACTGGCGTTTGGTGGCTTCCGGCAGGGCGAAGAAGGTCTTGGCGGCGTCGATCGCGGCGGCAATACGCACCTCGTCCAGACCATGGTCGGCCACAACCCCAAAGCCGAACCGGGTGAAGGAGGCGCCCAGCTCATCGCTGAACGCCTGAAAATCCTTGTCATACAAGGTCATGGAGACAGGGGTGATGGTTGAGGCGGCGGTTGGGGCCGAGATCGCGCTCACGGGCGTCGTCCTTGTTCAGACAATGTGCGGCGGTTCCTTACCCCCATTCCGCGCCCCTGTCAGGTTCAAGCCGTCGGTCCCGCAAGAACCGCTCGCCCGTTCACCTAAGGTACAGCTTGGAACCTAGACAGTAGGGGGGCGTTTCTCGCGCCAGACTGCCAATCGGAAGGACCAATCCATGCGCGCCAAGATTTTCGTCGCCGGTGTCTCCATCGCCGCCCTACTGGGCGCGGCGGCCTGCACCACCACCGACCCCTATCGCTCAACCCCCGTCCGCAACAACACCGGAACCGGCGCCATCGCGGGCGCCCTGGGCGGAGCCCTGCTCGGCTATCTGACCAATACATCCAACGGCGAACAGGGTCGTAAGAACGCCCTGATCGGCGCGGGCGTCGGCGCGCTGGGCGGCGCTGCGGTCGGTCAGTATATGGACCGCCAGCAACGCGCCATGGAGGCTCAGCTCTCCGGCACCGGCGTCGGCGTGGCGCGCCAGGGCGACAATCTGGTGCTCCGCATGCCGTCCGACGTCACCTTCGCCACCAACCAGTATTCGATCGACCCGCGCTTCCTGCCCGTGCTCGATGACGTCGCCCGGGTGCTGCAGGAATATGATCGCTCCACCATCGACGTGATCGGTCATACGGATTCCTCGGGTGGCGATGCGATCAACCAGCCCCTGTCGGAGCGCCGCGCCAGCAGCGTGGCGGCGGAACTCGTGCGTCGCGGCGTCCTGGCCGAGCGCCTTTATGTCGCCGGCGCCAGCTCTCGGAACCCCGTGGCGTCCAATGCGACTCCCGAAGGCAAGGCCCAGAACCGCCGCGTCGAGATTCTGATCCGGCCTTTTACCGGCTGAGGCTTTCAGAACAATCCGCAATCCGGAAGGCGGCGTCTCGCGACGCCGCCTTTTGTCCGCCCGACACCGTTCCGTGACTTGCATCCCCGCGCGCGTCGTGATCCTCCCAGAAGGACGTCGGGGGAGGAACCATGACGCCGGATGACCGGGACCTGGCCAAGAGTCTGACACTCGCAGCAGTCGCTGTGATCTGCGCCGTCCTGAGCGCCACCCTCGTGATCACGGCCGGCGAGGCCCTTCTCGCCCCCTCTCTGCCTACATCCGCCGCGCAAGCTCCGGCTCTGACCAATACAGCCGGCTGAGACGCCGCGCCGCCCCTCCGTCCTCTTCCGCCGCCACATGCTGGAAGACACGGCACGGGGGGCGACCTGTCGCAGACACCCCCTCCGCAAACAGAAACGCCGCCCCCTTTCGGAGACGGCGTTCAGCTCTTCAGCTTCGAGATCGGCGGGATCGACCCGGTGAAACCGGGTCGATCCTTCGCCTGTCTTAGAAGTTGATGTCGATGGTGGCGCGACGGTTGAGCGGTTCGCGCACGCCGTCGGCGGTGGGCTTGGCC
>NZ_JBWKZJ010000055.1:0-13104 GCF_059424365.1 Brevundimonas sp. GW456-12-10-14-LB3 | reverse complement strand
CGATGCCGATCTTGTCGGCGATGGTGCGCATGGCGTCCACGGCGCGGTTGACCGCCTCGCCGCTGGCCTCAGCGTCCTTGGCCGACTGGCGCGAGATCTTCTCGGTCTGGGCGGCGTTGTCGGCGTTCTGTTTGATGTTGGCGGCCATCTGCTCCATCGAAGAGGAGACCTGTTCCGCCGCCGCCGCCTGTTCTGTGGCGCCCTGGCTCATCTGTTCGGACGTCGAAGACAGTTCCTGGCTGCCGGACGACACATTGTCGGCGGCCGACAGGGCGTCGGACACCACGCCGCGCAGCCGTTCGATCATGGTGTTCAGATTGCCCAGCATGTCGCCGATCTCATCGCGGGTGGTGACGGCGACCGTCCTGGTCAGATCCCCCTCGGCCACGGCGCGGACCGCCTCATTGGCGCGATGCAGACCCCGCTTGATGATGAAGGACACCAGGGTGCAGCCGCCCAGGGCCACCAGAACCGCCGCCACGGCGGTGATGATCAGGCCGGTTCGGGCGTTTTCGAAGACGGTTGTGGTGGCCGCCTCGGCCTCCTTCATCTTCTCCCTGTCGATTTCAACGATGCGGTGGGTGGACTTCTCCAGTTCGGCCGCCAAGGTCCGGGCCTCGTTCAGCATCAGGGCGCCGGCGCCGGCCTTGTCGTTCGCCAGGGCCAGACGATGAACCTCGTTGCTGATCAGCTTGTACTGGGCCCAGGTGTCGGCCAGCTTGGTCCAATCGCCCTTGGCCTCGGGCGAGGCGGCGGCGAGGGCCTGGTTCAGCTGATCTTCAAGGCGTCCTGCAGCCTGTTTCGCCTCTTCCGAAAAGGTCCGAACCTGTGCGGGGTCGGTCGCCAGCACCATGCCGCGTTCGCGCCGCACCACGCCGCCGAACTCGGCGTCCACACTCTGGGCGCGGCTCAGCTGCGCCGCCGGCCCCTCGATCAGTTCGGTGATGGATTGGTTTAACGTCCCCAGCCGGCTGATCGACAGGGCGACGATGCCGACGAGGGCCAGGATCAACAGGCCGAAGGTTACGGCCAGCTTGGCCTTTATGGTGAAACGCATGATCTCTCTCCGCAATGGCCGGTTAGGGGTGGGCGAGGGACGCGACCGGCCATGGGGCGTCCTGAAAATTGAAGAAGGGGCGAAGTGCGGTCAGGTCAGACCTCGCCGGGGGCGCGCAACGCCCCCTCTTGGTCGAAATAGTAACAGTCATCTCAGTCCCCTTCCGCAGCCTTAGCCACACAACCAGAAGCATCATTAGCTTGCATGGTTAAACCGGCTTCAACCCTGGGTTAGGGGGTTGTACTTAGCGCAGCAACTATACTGAAAACCGCGCAAAGAGGCTGGGCCGCGCCCTGATCGTGCAAGGCTAACCATGCAGCCCTGAGTGTTCGCCATAGACCCAGGTAGCGGACGGACGGCCTTCGGCGGCGCCGACCGCCTCGCTCCTAGAGCCTGATCCGTTGAGGAGGAACCGCTACGCGGTTCCGCTGAAACGGTGAATCAGGCTCCAGATTAAAGCGAGAGCATGATTCACGCTTCTGTCGGAACCGCTATGCGGTTCCGTCCGAAACGATCATGCTCTTGCCGAGCGAAAGATACCGTCGGACCAAAGACCGCAAACGTCAATAAGTCTGCGTCTGATTCTCATCAGTAATCCGATCATCGACCAAGGTCGTAATCCATTGCACAGAGACGCAAGGCATCTATTCTCAATGGTGACCAGGACTCGACCATCGAGAAGCGGGCCGGCGTCGAAGGAGGAGGAAAGCTGTTGGAAGATTCGCTGGCGAGCAGCGTCTTTGTCGGCGCGCCGATGGCGATCGTGGCCGTCGATCGGACCGGCCGTGTCCGCAACCATAATCCGGCGGCTCAACAGCTGTTCGGCGCCGTTTTGGACGATCCGTCCCTGAGCATCGACGCCCTGTTTGAAGGCTTTAATCTGGACGACGTCGCCACCCCCGAGGCGGCCCAGGCCTTCAATGGCCGCCGCGATCCGTCGGGCCAGGCCCCCATCTGGCAAGCGCGTCGCGCCGACGGCGAAGACGCCTTCGTCGAGATCCAGGCCACCCGCTTCACCCACAAGACCTGCGACTGCGCCACCCTGTTCATTCAGGACGTGTCCGCCCGGGTCGCCGCCGAGACCGCCGTCCAGGATCTGCGGCTTCAGATCATGTACAATTGGCGGCTGAACTCGCTGGGCGAAGTGGCCTCGATGGCGGCCCATGATCTGAGCCAACCCCTGTCCGCCGCCGCGAACTTTCTGGAGGCGGCCCGGCGGATGGCGGAGGCCCGGCCGGAGGCTGCGGACGACCTCCCTCAGGCGCTGATCGCCGCCAAGGGCCAGATCGACCGGGCGACAGCCATCATTCGCCGCCTGCGCCAGATGATGCGTCACGAATCCGGTCCTCGGGTTCGGGAAAATGTGTCGGAGGTGGTCAAGGAAATCCTGCCGATCCTCAGGATGCACGCAGGGGGGACGAGGGCGGACATACAGGTGCGGCTGGACCCGGCGGATACGGCCTGGTGCGACCGCGTGCAGATTCAGCAGGTCCTGATCAATCTGATCCGCAATGCGCTCGACGCCCCGGAGAACGGCAAGCGCCGCCGCATTGAGATTGCGGGCGGCCCGGTCGACGGCGGCTACCAGCTGTCGGTCGCCGACAACGGCCCCGGCGTCGCCCCTGACATGGCCGGCAAATTGTTCGAGCCCCTGGCCAGCAGCAAGCCCGGCGGCATGGGCCTGGGTTTGTCGATCTGCCGCACCCTGGTGGAGGCCCACGGCGGAACCCTGGCCCTGACGCCCAGCCCCTTGGGTGGGGCGGCCTTCGCCTTCAACCTGGCCGACGAGACCTTGACCGAAGCGCCCCGCCCCGCCGAATCGAACCGGAGCGACGACTTGCTCCTGCTGAGGCGCGCCTCCAGCGGCGGGGCCGCGGTGGTCAGCCGGGCGCCGATCGGCCCGGGCGCCGTCTTTTCCCGCCTGAGTTAGGACCGCCCCCAACCGGAAAGCGGCGCGCGTCGGTTGAGAACCTCAGCCGACGAAATGGGCGTGGAAGCCGGCCGGTCCCAACACCCACAGGTCGTAGCGTCCGCCGTCGGCCGACAGGTCCCAGGCGCCCGTCAACCGTCCGCCCGCCCCCACCGTGTAGCGCCGGGGCAGCCGATCCAGGTGCAACCGGTCATAGACATGGAAGACCGCGGCCAGATCCCCCTGCGACACGAAGGTGAGTTCCGCGCGCGCCGCCGCCGCATCGACGTCGCAATGGGCCTGAAGCCGATAGCGATGCGGGCGCATGGGCCTCTGGCCCGGCTCCTGCACCGGGCGCGCCGGCCGGACCGGAGCGGTCGGCGACGGCTGTTCGGGAATGGCGGCCGCCCGCGCGCGGACCTCTGCGGTCTCGGGCAGGCGATCGACGAAAGGCGTCTGGTTCGGCGTGGCGAAGTCGAAGGCGGTCGTCAGGTCGCTGCACACCGCCCGTCGCCAGGGCGAAATGTTCGGCTCCATCACCCCGAAGCGACGCTCCAGGAACCGGATCACCGAGGTGTGGTCGGCCACCTCCGAATGGACGAAACCGCCGCGCGACCAGGGCGACAGCACATACATGGGCACCCGCGGCCCCAGGCCGTAGGGCCGCCCCCGGAACTGGGCCTCGTCCCCGTCGGCGCCGGGCGCCGGCAGGCGGTGGTATTCCCCCTCGGTCGAGACGGTGGAGGCGCCGGCGAAACCGCCGGGCGCATCGGCGTCGGGCGACGGCGGGGCGGGCGGCGGGACGTGGTCGAAGAAGCCGTCGTTCTCATCGAAATTGATGAACAGCACCGTCCGCGCCCAGACGGCGGGATCGGCGGTCAGGGCGTCGATGACGCGAGACATATAGTCCGCCCCCTGGGCCGGGCTGGACGGGCCGGGATGTTCGGACCCCTCGGCCGTGCCGATGATCCACGACACCTGCGGCAGCCGACCGGCCAGGACGTCGGCCTTCAGCTGATCCAGATCGCGGGTGGACAGGGCCCGTTCCTTCAGCGCCGGGTCCGAACCCGGCTCGCCACGCCAGGCGCGGCGATAGGCCATGAAGTTCTGGACCGGGTTGTCGCCGAAATTGTCGGCCAGATTCTGATAGTGGCGCCAGTCGATCCCCGCCGCCTGAAGCCGCTCGGCATAGGTGGTCCAGTCATAGCGGGGCTGGTCGGCGTCGGGCTTGTTCAGATCGTCGTCGACATTGTCGATGACCGGGCCGCCGGCGCGGCCGTGCGGGTCGTTCGTCCCGCTGAACAGGAACAGGCGGTTGGTGTTGGTCCCCGTCTGGACCGAGCAGTGATAGGCGTCGCACAGGGTGAAGGCCTCAGCCATGGCGTATTGGAACGGGATGTCCTCGCGCCGATAATAGCCCAGGGCGCGCTGGGTCTTGGCCTCGGGCCAATGGGCCATACGCCCCTGGTCCCAGGCCGCCTGGGCGTCGGGCCAGTGGTGGGGCGTCCCCTCCATCCGCATCAGGTCGAAGTCGGCGGTCGTCGCCAGGTGGAAGGGACCGACCTCGGCCGGGGGCTGGACCGTGCGGTCCACCTGGGTCCAGACGTCGCGCGGGGCGCCGTCGGCGCCGGGTGCGACGGGAATGGGATGGGGATCGCCAAAGCCCCGCACCCCGGCCAGGGCGCCGAAATAGTGGTCGAAGCTGCGGTTCTCCTGCATCAGGATCACCACATGGGCCACGTCCTCGATCGTGCCCTTGCGAACGTCGGCGGGAATGGACAGGGCCCGCGCCAATGAGGCCGGAAGCCCCGCCGCCAAGACCGCGCCCAAGCCGCCTGCAAGGCCGCCCGCCAGAAGAGATCGCCGATCGACAGACATCAGATGTTTCCGAACAAGGCCCGCGCCGATCTTATGACCGGCGCGGGCGACAGGTTTGCGACGATGAGGGCGAACGCCTCAGTGACGCCAGGTCAGGCCCAGACCCAGCATGCGCGGGGCGGTCTGATAGCCGATGGTGTAGCGTTCCGACTTGCCGCGCGTGGCCCAGTATCCGGCCTCGCCCGTCAGGTTTTCGCCATAGGCGCTGAGCACCAGCTGGTCGGTCAGCTGGAAGCGGGCGCCGAAGTCCAGCGTCGCCTGGGGCTGGATGTATTCATCCAGCGCATTGGCGCGCAGGGTGGCGATGTAGCGGCCGCGATAGCTGTAGCCCAGGTCGGCGTCGAAGCGGTCGCGCTTGTAGCTCAGGCCGACGTTGCCCAGGACCTTGGGCGCATTCGGCAGCCCCACCTCGACGCCTTCGCGCCAGGCGATGCCGGGATCGGCCTTGCTGGGCTGGTAGGTGTAGTTGGCCCAGGCCGAGAAGCCGGCGATCAGGTCGCGGCGCCCCGCAAGCTCGACGCCCCAGATGGTGGCGTCCTTGCCGTTGGCCGAGGTGGTGATCGGCACGCCGTCGGCGCCGACCATCACCTGCGATCCGGCCGACTGATAGATGAAGTTGTCGATCTCCTTGCGGAACAGGCCGGCGGACAGGAAGCCCTGGTCGCCGGCGTACTGGACGCCCAGATCGAAGTTCAGCGCCTCAGCCGGCTTCAGATCGGGGTTGCCCTTGGAGATCGAGACGATCCGCGGACCGTTGGACTCGATGTTGATCCCCTTGGAGATGTCCGTGAAGTTGGGACGGGCGAAGGAGGTCCAGACGGCGGCGCGCACGGTCCAGTCCGCGTTCGGACGCCAGTCGACGTGCAGGCTGGGCAGGACCTGGGTGTAGCTGGCCTCGGTCGTGCCGGTGGCGCCGCCGAACTCGCGCGTGACCACGCCGGTGACGGCGTCCTCGGTCGTGACCAGGGCCTCGTTGTGGATGTCGGTCCGCTCCACCCGCGCCCCGGCCGTGGCCGACCAGGCGCCCCGTTCCAGCACCGCCATGGCGTAGCCGCTGTAGCTGGTCTCGCGGCCCGAGGAGTCGTTCAGGTTCCAGGGGTATTCGTCGTCCGTCACGCGCGGCGCGGCTTGCAGCACGGCCAGGACGCGGTTCATCTCCAGGATCGTGCCGAAGCGCGTCAGGCCGCGATAGTGGTCGTCGTCGAAATGATCGATCGCGCCCGCGATCAGGTCGCTGTGGTCCGACAGGGGCGAGCCGCCAGCCAGACCCGGAATGTCGCGCGTGCCGCTGTCGACGTCCTGCTGCTGATCATAATCCCGTTGCGACCGGCGGAAGCGGAAGCCGCCCTTGACGGTCTTCAGCACGCCCTTGTCTTCCGGAGACCAGGCCAGATTGACGGCGGCGTAGGCCTGAGAGTCTTCGGAGATCCGGCGATACAGTTCGGCGTAGTCGAACTTCAGATTGGCCGGGTTCAGCATGGCCGAGGACTGGGCCTCGCTCATCACCCAGGTCGGGTGTTTGCTGTCCGAAGCGTCGAAGCCGATCGGGGTGCTGTAGATCGGCAGGCTGCCGTCCGTGACATATTCCATATACCACTGGTTCGGCGTCTCGGTCCGGCCGTAGGTATAGGCGATGTCGTAGTCCAGCTCGAAGGCGCTGCGGACGTGGCGGCCGCCCAGGTTCAGCACGCCCAAGCGGTTGTCCTCCTGCTTCACCTCGGCGCCCATCAGGGACGAGAAGCTGTTGATGGCGCCCTTGTCGTCCTGACCTGTCTTGACGTCGATATAGTCGTGCAGCTGATCGTTCTTCCACTGGGAGTACAGGCCGCGCAGGTGCAGTTCGTCATCCGACGTCGGGCGGTATTCCAGGGTGAAGTTGCCGCCGGTGCGGTCGATGTCGTTCACGAACCGGTCCAGGCCGTGCGAGACCAGACGCAGGGGGGTGTCTTCCGACAGGACGGTGTCGCTATCCGGCAGGACGCCGTTCGGACGCCAGCTGGTGTTGTAGCTGATGTTCTCGTTGCGCTCGCCCGTAATGGTCCGTTCGGTATGGAAGACCACGCCGTAAAGGCCCAGGGTCCGGTCGGAATCGAGGAAGGTCGAGAAGGCGCCGGTCAGGTCGGTCGCCGTCTTGTCCGCGATGTTTTCCCGGCTGGCGCGGACCGAAAGGCTGGCCATGCCGTCGCCGAAGTCGAAGGGGCTGGGCAGGCGGAAGTCGATGGTGCCGCCGACCGCGTCGCCGTCCAGATCCGGGGTCACGCTCTTGACCACCCGCACCGTGTCCAGGCCGTCGGGCGGCAGCAGGTCCAGGGCCACGGCGCGGTTGTCGCGGCCCGAGGTCGCCAGGCGCACGCCGTTCATCGTGTAGACGTTCAGGGCGCTGTCCAGGCCGCGAATGCTGACGTAGCGGGCGTCGCCCGTGCCGCGGTCGTTGACGGTGCTGACGCCCGGCAGACGCTTCAGCGCCGCCGCCACGCTGGTGGACGGGATGGTCAGCAGCTCATCGGCGGAGATGACTTCCGAAACGATGTCGGCCTGGCGCTGCTCGGTCTCGGCGCGGCGGGTGGCGCTGCGCGAACCGGTCACGATGATGTCGGCGAGGTTGGCGGCGTCCGCCGTCCCGCCTTGCGCCGGCGCGGTTTGAGCCAAGGCGGCGGCGGGCAGGATCGCTGCGAGCGCTGCGCCGCACAGCAGGGCGCGCGCGCAAAAGCGCGTGTTTGAAAGAACCATGATGACATCCCCTGACGGTTGGACGGCGCTGAGCCGTCTTCGAACGATCTACGCCGGACCTGTGACATCGATGTGAACTATTGTGGCATTTTGTGTTTTTGTGTGGATTTTGACGAAGACAGGCGCCACATGTCACACGAGTTGCATGACCCAAGGCACGGCGTTGAATCAGTCCGCACGGCTCGAAGCCCTATTGTCCGCCCTGGCCGATCAGGGCGCCTGTTCGATCGCCGATCTGGCGACGGCCTTTGATGTGTCCGAGGAGACGATCCGCCGCGACATCCGACGGCTGGAGCAGGAAGGGGCGGTGCGAAAGGTGCACGGCGGCGTCCGCCTGCCTGATCGCCGCGCCGAGGCGCCGTGGCGGCAGAGACTGAACATCAACGCCGAGGCCAAGAAGCGGATCGCGGCCCGCGCGGCCGAGTTGGTCGAACCAGGCATGACCCTGCTGCTGGATTCCAGCACCACCGTCTTCTGGCTGGCGCGCCGGATCGCCTCCGTGCGCGATCTGACGGTCGTGACCAACAGTCTGGAGACGGCGGGAGAGCTGGCGGCCCTGTCGGACGCCCGGATCTTCCTGGCGGGCGGGGCGGTCAACCCCGCCTATCGGGCCAGTTTCGATGCGGACGCCGCCGCCTACGCCAACCGGTTCGTGCCGGACCTGGCCTTCTTCTCCATCGTCGCCATCGACGCCGCGCACGGCTTTCTCGATCACGAGCCGGAAGAGGCGGCCTATGCCCGGGCGGTGCTGCCCAATGCGCGCAAGGCGGTCTGTCTGACGGACGCCTCCAAATTCGGGGCGGCGGGCCGCGCCCAGGCGGCGGACTGGTCCCAGGTGGCCATGATCATCACGGACCAGCCGCCCCCCGCCGCCGTCGCGGCGGCGGCGCGCGACGGCGGGGTCGAGGTGCGGATCGCCTGATCCGCGCCGGCCGATCAGTCGATCGACATGACGATCCGGCCCTCGATCTGGCCCCTGTGCATCCGGGTGAAGATGTCGTTGATGTTGTCCAGGGGCTCCACGGCGATGGTGGACTTGACCTTGCCCTGGGCGGCGAAGTCCAGCGCCTCCTGAAGGTCCAGCCGGGTGCCGACGATCGAGCCGCGCACCGTCGTGCCGTTCAGCACCATGTCGAAGATCGACAGCGGGAAGTCTCCGGGCGGCAGGCCGTTCAGGGCGACCGTGGCTCCGCGCGCCGTCATGCCCAGGGCCTGTTCGAAGGCCTTGGGCGAGACGGCGGTGACCAGCACCCCCTGGGCGCCGCCGTCAGTCTGACGCTTGATCTCGGCGGCGGGGTCGTCAGAGGTCTTGGCGTTGACCGTCACCGAGGCGCCCAGACGCCGCGCCAGATCCAGCTTGGCGTCGTCGATATCGACGGCCGCGACGTTCATCCCCATGGCCTTGGCGTATTGCACCGCCAGATGGCCCAGGCCGCCGACGCCCGAGATCACCACCCAGTCGCCGGGCTTGGTCTCCGTCACCTTCAGCCCCTTATAGACGGTGACGCCGGCGCACAGGATCGGCGCGATCTCTTCAAAGCCGATGTTATCGGGCAGATGGCCGACGAAGTTCGGGTCCGCCACCACATATTCGGCGAATCCGCCGTTCACCGAATAGCCGGTGTTCTGCTGCTCGTGGCACAGGGTCTCCCACCCGCCGAGGCAGTGTTTGCAATGGCCGCAGGCGGAATAGAGCCAGGGCACCCCGACGCGGTCGCCCTCCTTGACGTGTTTCACGCCGGCGCCGACGCCCGAGACGTAGCCGACGCCTTCGTGGCCCGGAATGAAGGGCGGATTGGGCTTGACCGGCCAGTCGCCCTCGGCGGCGTGCAGATCGGTGTGGCAGACGCCGCTGGCGACGACCTTCACCTGGATCATGCCGGGTCCGGGGGTGGGGATCGGCGCATCCTCGATCACCAGGGGCTTGCCGAATTCGCGCACGACGGCGGCCTTCATGGTTTTGGCCATGGTTCATCCTCGATCAGAAGGGGGAACGGGCGGACCGGAAGCAGGACACCGGCCCGCCCGCCTGGGAGCCGCTCTCCGGACAGACGGATCAGAGAGCGATCGGAGGATGGCCGATCCGGAGCCGGCCATCCTTGATGCAGATCAGAAGAAGCCCAGCTTGTTCGGGCTGTAGCTGACCAGAAGGTTCTTGGTCTGCTGATAGTGATCCAGCATCATCCGGTGGTTTTCACGGCCGATGCCCGACTTCTTGTAGCCGCCGAAGGCCGCGTGGGCCGGATACTGGTGATAGCAGTTGGTCCAGACCCGCCCGGCCTGGATGGCGCGGCCAGCGCGATAGGCGGTGTTCATGTCGCGCGACCACACCCCGGCGCCCAGGCCGTATTCGGTGTCGTTGGCGATCTCCATCGCCTCTTCGAAGGTCTTGAAGGTGGTCACGGCCAGGACGGGACCGAAGATTTCCTCCTGGAAGATCCGCATGTCGTTCGTGCCTTTGAACACCGTCGGCTTGACGTAGTAGCCGCCGGCCAGATCGTCCTGAAGCTGGGCCTGGTCGCCCCCGGTCAGGACCTGGGCGCCCTCTTCGCGGCCGATCTTCAGATAGCTCAGGATCTTCTTCAGCTGCTGGTCCGAGGCCTGGGCGCCGATCATGGTCGCGGGGTCCAGCGGGTCGCCCTGGACGATGGCCTCGACCCGGGCGATGGCCTTCTCGATGAAGGCCTCATAGATGTCTTCTTGGATCAGGGCGCGGCTGGGGCAGGTGCAGACCTCGCCCTGGTTCAGGGCGAACATCGCAAAGCCTTCCAGCGCCTTGTCCAGGAAGGCGTCGTCGGCGTCCATCACGTCCTTGAAGAAGATGTTCGGCGACTTGCCGCCCAGCTCCAGCGTCACCGGAATGATGTTCCGGGTCGCATATTCCATGATCTTCTGGCCGACGGCCGTCGAGCCGGTGAAGGCGATCTTGGCGATGCGCGGATTGGTGGCCAGGGGCTCGCCCACCTCGGCGCCCGTGCCGGAGACGATGTTCAGCACGCCGGCGGGCAAGAGGTCCTGGATCAGTTCGACGACCACCAGGATCGAGGCCGGGGTCTGTTCCGCCGGCTTCATGACGATGCAGTTGCCCGCCGCCAGGGCCGGGGCGATCTTCCAGGCGGCCATCAGGATCGGGAAGTTCCACGGGATGATCTGACCGACCACGCCCAGCGGCTCATGGAAGTGATAGGCGACCGTATCGTGGTCCAGTTCCGAGATCCCGCCTTCCTGGGCGCGGATGCAGCCGGCGAAATAGCGGAAGTGGTCGATCGCCAGCGGAATGTCGGCGGCCAGAGTCTCGCGCACCGGCTTGCCGTTGTCCCAGGTTTCGGCCTCGGCCACGGCCTGGAGGTTGGCTTCGATCCGGTCGGCGATCTTGTTCAGGATCACGGCGCGTTCGGCGACGCTGGTCTTGCCCCAGGCGTCCTTCGCCGCGTGGGCGGCGTCCAGGGCCAGCTCGACGTCGGCCGCGTCCGAGCGTGCGACCTCGCACAGGACGCGGCCGTTCACCGGGGAGGTGTTCTCGAAATACCGGCCGTTGACGGGGGCGACCCAGCGGCCGCCGATGAAGTTGTCATAGCGCGTCTTGAACTTGGGCGTCGCGGCGCGGGCGAATTCGGGCTTGGTCACGAGTGCGTCTCCTTGCGGTTTCCTCGGGCGCCGATTGTCCGGCGTCGTTTGAGGCAAACTCGGTCCGCAAGGCCCGCCGCGCCAGAAGCCCGGTTCATGATGCGGCGCAAACCTGTCGCAGATTTGCGACAGATTACAGGAGGCTGTTACTGGGCGTCGTTCAGACCCAGCCGGTGCAGCTTGCGGTGCAGGGTGGCGCGGCTGATGCCCAACAGGCGGGCGGCGGCCGAGACATTGCCTCCGCTGCGCGCCAGGGCCCGGCGCACCGCGCCCCGTTCCGCCTCCAACAGGTCCGCCTCGGCCGCGCCGGGCGTCAGAAGGTCCGAGGCCGGCAGCTGGGCGGCGATCCGTTCGTCGGTGATCGACAGGGACAGGCGCGCCGCCCGCGTCGCCCCGATCACCAGATCGTCGCGATCCACGGCCAGCAGGGCCGCCGCATTCCGTTCGCCCGCGCTTCCGGCCAGGACGATGCGGGCGTCGCAGAAGGTCTGACGGAAGGCCTGGGCCTCGATCGACCGGGCGGCGTCGGCCACGGCGGCCGAGATCAGACCCAGTATGGCCTCGGTCGCATCCGCCCGGCAGGACGAGACGTCCAGCGCCCCGGCCAGCCGGCCGAAGGGGTCGTGGATCGGATGGGTGACGCAGCTCAGGCCGGTGTTGCGGGCGTGGAAATGCTGGTCGCGGTGAATGATGACGGGACGGTGTTCGGCCAGGGCCGTGCCGATGCCGTTGGTGCCCTCATGCGCCTCGGACCAGACCGCGCCCGGCCACAGGCCCCAACGATGAAAGGTCTCGTCGTCCGCCGCCGCCCCGCGCCGCTCCACCGGCACCCCTTCGGCGTTGGTCAGCAGGACGCAGCAGCCGACCCCGCCGACCGCCAGAAACAGCCGGTCCAGAACCCCTTCGGCCGCGCGGGTCATCGGCTCCATCGCCTGACGGGCGTCCTGCAGCGCCTGTTCGGAGATCGTCTCCACCGCGCCGGCCCGCACCGGATCGAGGCCGTAGAGGGTCATGGACCGACGCCAGGACGCCGCCAGGGCGGAGCGCGCGCCGGCGCCCTCGTCCAGCGCCTGCTGGATCAGGCTGGCGTGATCGGTCTGGGACCGCAGGCTCATGGGCGACCTCCGAAAGATCGGCAGTCCGCAGATCAGACGCCTGCAAAGCCTCCGCGTCAATCCGACCTTGGTCCCCCTCCCCGCCTCGCGGCCCGGTCAGCTTCAGGTTGGAAAGACGACATTGGGAACCGCCTGCTGATCCCCGGCCTTGTCTCCGCATCGCAGGAGACCCGAATGTCCATCATCGACAAGGCCTTGGCCGCCGTAACCCCCCAACCCGGCGAAGAGGCCCGCGCCGAAGCCACAGCCCAGGCGCGCGCGGCCGCCGCGCCCGGCGACTGGCTGTCGCTGGTTCTGGACCATCACGACGAGATCCGCGCCGCCTTCGCCCGCGGACGCCAGGTGAAGTCGGCGGCCGACCGCCAGGCGGCCCTCAAGGCCCTGGCCCTGGTGCTGAACGGCCATTCGATCGCCGAGGAGCTGGTCCTCTACCCCGCCCTGGGACAGGCCGGCGAGAAGATGCACGCCGCCCACGCCTATCTGGAACAGACCACCGCCAAGGCGCAGATGGCCGAGCTGGAGAACATCGCCCCTTCCAACACCGCCTGGCTGGACAAGTGGGAGCATATCGAAGGCGCCGTCCTGACCCATATGTACGAGGAGGAGAAGGGCTGGTTCATCACCCTGAAGCAGAAGGGCGAGGATCAGGCGCGGCTGACCGACCGCTATAGCGAGGAATATGAACGCTACACCGGCGCCTCGGCGCGTCAGGCCGCCTGATCCGATGAGCGACCGCGACCACAGCCGCGATTCGGCCGCCTCGGGTCTGGCCCAGGGCGGGCTGGGCG